>NZ_JAYFUL010000052.1:0-38649 GCF_034928825.1 Arcicella aquatica
AAATTAAACATTTGGACATCCGATGGAACAAAAAAAACAGACCCAAATCAAACTATATTACAATTTTAAGTAAATTAAACAGGATAATAAATCTGTCAACCTATTTTAGGCAAGCACAAGAAATTTGTTTATAATTGATTACGTTGTTCAAGTGTAATAAATTTAAAGTAAAACTAAGTTACAGGCTTTTGGATTAAAGTAGCCAATGAATATTACTAATCATGTCAACCTATTTTAGGCAAGCACAGCTAATCACCAATCACTATTTACTAATCACTCAAGAAAACAATCACTAAAAAATAACAAACGTTAATGCCACAAAATAATCCTGCTCTGATTGTTGAATATCTAAGCTATATCGTTGGGGGTAAATCAACTCTAGTCGTTTTTTTACATTTTCTAGCCCAATCCCAGACGAGTGTTTTTCTGTGTCATTTTCCTGTTTAGGATGTAAGGAATTATGTACTTTGAAATAAAGTTTATTGGCATCAAAAGTAAGCGTAATATATATCCAAGAGGGTTTTCTGAAACTAATACCGTGTTTAAACGCATTTTCTACAAATGGATTCAGTAACATGGGTGCTATGTAAATTTCATGATTGAGTGTCTGTATATTTACCCGAATTTCTATCTCATGAGATTCATCCAACCGCATTCGTTGAATATCGATAAAATTCTCTAAATACTCTATTTCTTTACTAAGTGGAATACGGTCTTGGTGATTTTCATGCAACATAAACCGCATCATATCGCCTAGTTTCTGAATGCCCGTAGATGTTTTCTCTGCATTTTCGTTCAACGCAACAGCATACAATGTATTTAATGCATTGAACAAAAAGTGCGGATTAATCTGCGAACGTAAAGTATTCAGTTCAGCAGATTTTTGAAATACCTGCGTTTGTAATTCCTTCTTTTCTTGAAAGAACATCCAACGAATGATAGCAGATATACCCCCAACTACATTGGGTAAAATAATAATTCCTCCAAAATAACCTCTATCTACAATTCTATCCCACAAAAAATACAGCACAATTACCGAAAGAAAATATACAAAAACCAACAAAGCTGGTACTAGCAAGTGTTCTTGCTTGCTGTAATTGATTTTAACAAAATAAGGAATTACCCTTTTATAAAAGAACTGATGGATACCAATTGTTAAGAGTATCTGCCCTGTGCCAACAATTAGCCCAGTACTTCCTACAATCAGCAGTTCAGGTTCATTTCCGAAAAGAGCAAAAAAGACAATGGCAAATACACTTATTCCTAAAATAACATTACTTAATACCCGATACTTAGACGCTTGTTTGATTTCATACAATTCGGCAAAATAATAATAAGCTTGAGCCACTACTTCGTAAAAAACGATGATAATCATTACTCCAACAGAGTCTGTTAGTACGTGTAACTTTCTGTAAATTGAATACACATTAAACCCAATAGGATTAGCGAAATCATCATAGCGAAATCGCCAGAAAAGCTTAAACTCCTTAAATACATAACAGCTAGCTAATACCAAACCCATTGATAAAAGCAATAACATAATTGTTGATGCGTCGAAATTCTTCTTTTTGATTTCAGGGGAAACAATAAAATGAAAAATACCCCATGCTGTAGTAAAAAGTATTGCAGCAACTACTGTTGGAAATATATTATTAACATATTGGTCATAGGATGAAAGGTCTGCCCAAATAACACTGTTATCTACAGGAATATTTTGGAGGTATTCTATATCAGAATCAAAATCAGAAGCGATACCAAAGAGCCTCCTGACGACGTAAAGGGTAATGGCTAAAAGAATAAAAAACAATTCGTAAGGTCTGAGTCTCTCGTGTGCATTCATGTCGTTTTTTTTCTTCAAAACTAGTTCGCTAGTCTTTTGCCAATTTTAAAATGTTTTAAACACATGGATATTTGGGGTGAAATGTAAGATGTTATCATTTTTGAAGGGTAAAGTGAGTATTATTTTATCAAAGTGTCCTGTTTTTTCCCAAAAGAATAATAGAAAAGGACAGAAAATAATAAAATTTTTATTTTTTATTAAATAATTTGGTATTAGAAAAATACAATGATTACCCACATCGTCATCCTGAGTTATATGCTTTAAAATAGCCATTTACTGCTTAGAATTGGCTATTTATAGGAGCTTTAAACCACTATTTTTAGTATATACATCCTTAGCATTTTTTTTATACCTCCGCATAGTGGATGTTGATTTACAGCATATTTACACTAATTAACTATTCAAATCTATATATTCGCTTGTCTGTTAAAAAGTATGGTATAACACTTTATTTCAGCTTTTTACGTAATCAGACCTGCTAGTCTATGGATTCAATCTCTTTCACTAATCTTTCATTTTTTTTTCACGATATACTAGCTAGGCTATACAACGTACACTTAATTGTTTTTTTATTTTTTTAAAATATGCTCCCTCCCTATTTACCTTCTCAAAAAAATAATTAAAAAAAAATTACAATTCAATGAGTATCAAAAATTGTACTATTTCTATATTTAACAGCACTTACAGGATGGTACATGATGGTCAGCGAAACCTTAATAGGTTATTTTACAATAAATAATTCATAAAATACAAAAATGCTTTTTACGAATTAGGTCAAATAAGCCTTTAATAGGCTAGCAAAAACAAACAATTTCAAGATTATTAAATCATAAATCAAACTTTTTATCCCTAAAAGCTAGTCTCAAAGGGTTTTCCAGAGTCCAAAGTATCATTAAATCACTATATAAAACAAACTATTTGCTATGAACAAAACTGTACTCCTTCATAAATTAGTTGAAATGTGTTAAGAAGACACATACTCAACCAAGCCACTTTTGATTACCACAATAATTGCTACGATTACATAAGATAACACTCTAAAAAGAGTTTCATCCAATTTCAATTTAAAATTAATGAAGGTCAAAAATCTTCATGTGAAACCTGTTTGTTTAAAATTAACAAAATCAAAAAATTAAATCACAATCCTAAAATATACATAAACCATAAAGAATGATGTATCAATACTCTTTTCGTTATTTTTTTGTCATGCTTGGCATCGTGTTCACTTTGCTTAGTAGTTGTACTAAAGAAGAGCTGGATATATACAAACGTCCAGAAACATTAGAGCCACCCATTTATCAAACACTCCAAAACAAAGGGAATTTCACCACATTGCTAGGAGTTATTGATAAAAGTGGCTATCAACGTACCCTTAGTAGTGCTGGCTATTGGACATTTTTTGCACCCAATGATGAAGCCTTCAAAGCTTATTTTACGACAACAGGTCTTACATTGGCTAGCTTAGATTCTATGAAAGCTCGCGAACTTATACAAAACGTTTTAGTTTTTAATGCTTTTGACAAATCTCGTCTAGCCGACTATCAGTCACCTCTTGGTTGGCAAGAATCAAGAGCTTTCAGAAGAAAAACTGCCTTTTATACAGGTTTTTATGACGAAACTACTTTTGACGGTACTAAATTAAAAGCTGTTTCATTGAATCGCCCTAATAACAACTATATCGTCGGTGATAACAACAACAAGCATATTTCATATTTCATTGATGAGTATTTCACTGCCGTAGGATTAAGCGCTGCCGACTACAATTACTTCTATCCAACTTCAACCTATGCTGGTTTTAATGTGATGGAAGCAAAAGTAGTGAATGCCGATATTTTTGCTGAAAACGGTATGATTCATGAAATTGATAAAGTATTGACTCCTCAACCTTCTATCGACGAGTTTTTACGTACTAAACCTCAATACAGTGTGTTTAAAAACCTGATTGAGAAATATGCTGCTACGTATGCCTTGAACGATGCCATGACGACTAAGTATAGCAACCTGACTGGCAAAGGTGACAAGATATATGTAAAGACATTCAATAAACAAGCTAGTAGCGGTAAGTTTTTAACCTTTGCGACTAACTGCGAAAACTTTTTGAAGAATGCTGATAATGATTCACAATTAGATATGTGGACGGCCTTTATTCCTACTAATGATGTGCTGACACAATATATCAATTCTGTATTATTAGAAAACTATACTTCATTGGATGCAATGCCTCCCGGAATTGTTATCGACCTTATCAACGCACATTTATTTCCAACTACAGTTTGGCCGACTAAATTCAGAAACAGCTTTAACGCATTGGGTGAGGAAGCTCGCTTTGATGCCGCTAGCAACGTTATTGAGAAAAAAGTATTGAGTAATGCCATGCTTTATGGTACCAACAAAGTACAAGAATCTAACCTTTTCTCTTCGGTTTATTCAAAGGCATATCTAGACCCTAAGTATAGCATCATGACGAGAGTATTGGATATGGACTGGAAAAACACCATTCTTAACCCAAGAGTAAACTATACTTTGTTCATGATTAGTGATGAGGCTTTCAAAGCGGCTGGTTATGACTATGACCCTTCTAAATTTGTATCAAACGTGGCTAACAGTGAATGGGGTTATACAGCACCGGGAACTACTACACGTACATCAGGGACTTCTATCTTAGCCAACCTTCAAAGAATTGTAGCTACTAGTGTTGTTTATACACCACAAAATCAATTGAATGATTTATCTGGAAAAGGTGTAATTGATGCTATTAATGGTGAATACATCAAATACGAAAACAACAAAGTAACATCAACGGGTATTAAAACAGCTCCGTTAAGTATTGTAAAATCTAAAACGGCTTCAAACGGAAAAGTATATTATACTTCTGGCTTATTGAATTTTGCACCAGCCAATACGATCATTGCTGACCCTATCGGTAAAGACCTTTCTGTGTTGGGTGCTACTTCAGATTTACCTTACTATAATTTCTATCAATACCTTAAAAACTCAACCATTTTCACGGCTACAACATTTGCAATAAGCAACGTAAACGAGGGTAGTTTTTATACATTCTTTGTGCCAGACAATGCGGCGATTCAGGCGGCAGTAAATGATGGCGTTTTACCAGGAACAGGTACTGGGGCAGTGAAAACACCAAATTTCAACCCTACAAGCTTATTTGATAAAAAGAAGGTAGAAGACTTTATCAGCTATCATATCTTAAACAAAAAATCAATTGCACCAGATGGTAAAGAATCAGGAGCAATGGAAACTTTGCTTAAAGATGCTGTAGGCGACCCTGTAAAAGTTACCGTACTCAATAGTGTAGGTTCGATGCAATTGGCAGATGCTACTTCAAAGAAATCTAATGTTAGAGTTGACAAAAGTAACAACCTTTCTAACAGAGCGATGATTCATTTGATTGATGGTTATTTAAAGGCCAACTAAACCCCAACGGTACACGACTAGTGGATTTATAGGTCATACAACTCGTTTAAAAAAACTTGCAAATAAGCCAATGAAAATTTTTACCAAATTACTAATCATAACAGGTGTATTGCTATTATGCCAACATTTGTCAATAGCACAAACACCTAATTTACATACTGTTAGAGGTAAGATTATTGACCTCAAAGATAGCTCTGCTGTGATCGGTGCTACAGTAGCCGAACTTGACCGCGACAACCGTATCATTAAAGGGGTAAGCTCGGATGTGGAAGGTAACTTCGTTATCAGGGTTTCTAATGCCAATAACAGACTCTCGATTTCGAGTATCGGTTACAAAACTCAAAAGATTGATATCAAAGGACGTACTTCGATAAAAATCTGGTTTGAGGCTACTACTTCAGACCTTGACGAGGTAGTCGTTTCGGCTCGTCCGACTGATAACGGGTTGATGTCTGTTTCTGAAAGAAATACGACCATTGCCGTTGCGAAAATTGATGCAAAGGCCGTGGAAGATATGCAGGGAACATCTATCGACCAAATGTTGCAAGGTCGTTTATCAGGGGTAGATATTACGGCTGCTTCGGGTGACCCAGGGACAGGGATGCAAATCAGAATCAGGGGTACATCATCAATCAACTCATCAGTTGACCCTATGATTGTGGTAGATGGTATGCCTTATGAAACATCTATTCCGTCTGACTTTAACTTTGGTAGTGCCGACGAAATGGGTTATGCTTCTTTATTAAACTTAGCACCCTCGGACATTAAAAATATTGCTGTATTAAAAGATGCTGCTGCTACAGCGATGTGGGGTTCAAGAGCAGCCAATGGGGTAGTCGTAATTAATACGAAAAGAGGTACTGTTGGTACGCCTAAGGTTACTTATACTTTCAAAGGTTCTGTTTCTAAACAGCCAAATGCTATTCCAATGCTTTCGGGTGACCAATACTCAATGTTGATTCCTGAAGCTGTCATGAATAGAAACGGTGTGCCATTGAATACGCAAACAGTAAAAGAATTTCAGTATGACCCAAATGACCCTTATTGGTTTAACAACTACGGACAAAACGTAAACTGGGTAGATGCTATTACTCAAATTGGTTACTCACAAGATCATAGTGTTTCTATCACAGGTGGTGGTGAAAAAGCTAAATATTATGCTTCTACTGGATACTTTACTCAAAAAGGAACAACGATTGGTACTGGCTTAGACCGTTTGAATACGCGTATCAACCTCGACTATAACGTATCAAACAATATTCGTTTCAAAACCGACTTATCGTTTACACACTCGTCAAATGCAAGAAACTATGTTTCAGCGTTAACAAGTAATAAAGATTTGATTCGTTCGGTAGCGTATAGCAAAATGCCTAACATGAGTATTTTTGAATACAATGATTTAGGAACATTGACAGGTAATTACTTTTCGCCATTAACCAATATTCAGGGTGCTTTTCCAGGGACTTATAACCCTGTTGCGATGGTTGAATCTGCGAAAAACAATATTATTTCAGAAAGAATTATTCCTCACTTTCAAGTACAGTACGATTTAGTACCTGAAAGATGGATAGCTACTTTTGATATTCAGTTTGATATTAACAATAACAAAACAAACTCTTTCTTACCACAAGTTGCTACTGGACAAACATTTACTAGCCCTGCGGTAAACGTTGCGACAGATGGCGATGCTGACGGTTTTGCGGTAACAACTAAAACAAGTTTGATTTATACGCCAAAATGGAAAAACACGAAACATGACTTTACAAGTTTATGGGCGTTGAATACTTCAGATGTTAAATCTGTTTGGCAAGAAGCTTATGTTACCAATACGGCATCATCTGATTTGACAGATGTTACCAACCCTGCTCGTTTAACTACTTCAAAATTATCATCAGGTGTTTCGCAGACGCGTAACATTGGTTTGTTATGGAACATTCACTATGGCTTTTTAGACCGCTATATCTTTGATATTGGTATTCGTGGTGATGGTAATTCTCGTTTTGGTCCAGATTATCGTTATGGTTTATTCCCTTCTATTTCAACAAAATGGATTATTTCGGATGAACCTTTCATGAAAAGATTCGATAACATAATTGAGCACTTAGGCTTGAGAATGAGTTATGGACAAAGTGGTAATGCTCCACGCAAAGACTATCTGTTCTATGGTAAATACAATACTTTGGGTTGGTCTTACCTTGGTTCTGCTGGTGTTGTTCCACAAACGATAGAATTGAACAACCTCCGCTGGGAGCGTATCATTGGTAGAAACATTGGTATCAACTTAATTACTCGTAACAGAAAATTAACGATTGATGCTGAATTCTATAAAAACAGTACTAAAGATTTATTCTTTGAAGACCTACAGATTCCTGCCTTTACTGGTTTCAACACGGTACAAATGAACGTGGGTACGATGGAAAACTCTGGTTGGGAATTCAGCTTAAACTTGAATGCCTACAAGACCAAATCATGGCTGGTAGATTTCAACATGAACATTGCTCATAACGTCAACGTAATCCGCGAAATCTCTGATTTATATCCTCGCCAAGGTGGTATTTCAACGTTGAATGGTGCTTACATGACTTATATGCAAGTAAACAATCCGTTTGGTTCATTCTATGGCTACCGCTATTTAGGGGTTTATAAAGACAAAGCTGCTACCGTAGCGAGAGGTAAAAGCGGTGAACCAATCATTACGCCAGATGCTCAGTCGGTTTATATGCGTTTCAATTACCCACAAACTGACTATGTATTCCAACCTGGAGATGCGATGTACGAAGATGTTAACAAAGATGGTAATATCAACTACATGGACTTAGTGTATTTAGGAAACAGTAACCCAGCTTTCACAGGTGGATTTGGAGCAAGTGTTACTTATAAATCTTTCAAATTGACAACCTTCTTCAACTTCCGTAACGATTACGACGTAGTAAATGCTACCCGTATGAATACTACTAACATGTATGGTTTCGGAAATCAGAGTACTGAAGTATTGGCTCGTTGGAGAAAAGAAGGTGATGAAACTATGGTACCACGTGCTTTATACAATACTGGTTATAACTGGTTGGGGTCTAGCAGATACGTTGAAGATGCTTCATTCGTACGTTTCAGAACAGCTACTATAAGCTATACATTCAAGAAAGAGCTTTTGAAAACCTTGAATATTACAGCATTGAGAGCATACGCAACCGTAGAAAACTTAATGACTTGGACAAACTATAGCGGGCAAGACCCAGAAGTGCAGATGCGTGGTAGTGACCCATTCAGAGTAGCGACGGATAACTCGATGACGCCAGCACCTAAAACGGTGACCTTTGGTATAGCGGCTACTTTCTAAGTATAATCAATACAGATACAACAATTATAGATAAAAATACAATGTTGAAAAAGATATTTTATAACCTGATTTGTGTAAGCTCATTACTGATTGCTAGTTCTTGCGACAGTTGGTTAGCACTGAGCCCACAAGACGGAATCGTGCAGAGCCGATTCTGGCAAAATAAAGAACAAGTAGAGTCTGCGGTAAGTGGTATCTATGCTTCTTTGATAGATGGTTTGCCTGAAAAAATGTTTATTCTGGGTGAAATCAGAGCAGATATGGTTACTAGTTCATTCAGAATTACCAATGCTGAACTAGACATCATGAGTAGTAATATTCTCCCAACGAATGCCTTGACAGACTGGAGAGATTTCTACCGTATTATCAATTACAGCAATACTGTAGTAGCATTTGCTCCAAGTGTATTAGACAAAGATAAGACTTATACAGAAGCTGCTTTAAAAGGACACGTTGCTGAAGCAAAAGCAATGAGAGCGTGGATGTATTTTTATCTGGTAAGATTATTCGGAGAGGTGCCATTGAAATTGTCGGCAACTAGTAGTGATGATGAGATTGTTGCGTTAGCAAAATCGGGTAAGGATGTTATTCTTGCACAGATTGTAAAGGATTTAGAAGAAGCTGAGAAGGATATTCCAAGTACTTATGGCAACAAAGAAAAAGACCATAGTAGAATAACGAAACACATGGTAAATACCCTACAAGCTGATGTGTATTTGTGGATGGAAAAACCAACTGAAGCGTTGGCTGCTGCCAATAAAGTAATTGCAAGTGCTAAATTCGGTTTAGTGTCAAGCCCAGAAAGAAGTATATCGTGGTTCAATACCATCAAAGCAGGAAATTCAAACGAAGGTATCTTCGAGTTGGCTCATGGTAGTGATTATGTCATCAGATTTGTAGCTACTACTTATCCTTTCTATGCCATTTTTGGTTCGGGTGCTTCTAGTACTTATAGAAGATACCAATCTACCACTTATGTAACTGAAACACTTTTCACAGAAGACGTCATAGACCCTACTAATTATGATACACGTGCTGATGATGCTTCTTTAAGCACAGCTACGGGGGTAATTAGAAAATACGACCGTCTGTCGGGTGATACTCCTTTCAACTTTATCGTGTATCGTTATGCAGATGTCCTTCTGATGAAAGCCGAAGCGTTGGCGTTGTTGAATAGAGGAACAGAAGCTTTAGCGATTGTAAAGCAAATTCGTCAGAGAGCTTGGGCAATTCCACAAACTGAGAAGTCGCCAGAGCCTACCAATATTGATGGTGTAGGCGGTGTGTTGGAATATATCTTAGAAGAACGTGCCAGAGAATTTGCCTTTGAAGGAAAACGTTGGTTTGATGTCCTTAGAAATGCCAAAAGAAGTAATTATAAGCGTCTTGACTTATTGATTGATTTAACGGCCAGAAGTGTTCCTAGCGAAAGGCAACAGTCTGCTATTGCTAAAATCAAAGACCCGAACAGTCACTATTTGCCGATTTATCTATACGAACTTCAAACAAATACACTTTTGGTTCAGAATCCATTCTATAAGTAACCATCAGAGGTTAAAACAACATTTTTTCAAGATGATTTTGAAGACATTAAAAAAATAAGAAAATGAAAAAGTTAATACAATCGCTCACATTACCATTGCTTAGCCTATTGATAGGGCTAGGTATTATGAGCTGTACGGACGTAAAAATTGTTGAAACCACTACGGGTGATGCCAACCTATATAGTTACCTCCTGAAATACCCTGAAAAGTATTCAGATTTTGCCAAAGTTATTGACAAATCTGGCTATAATGGGTTCTTGGATGCTTATGGAGCTTATACAATGTTTGCTCCTACTAACACTGCGGTAAAAACCTATTTAACACAAATTGGCAAAACTACCGACCAGCTTACTAAAGAGGAGGCTCAGGCTATCGTGAAAATCCACGTTATCAGAGATACCCTTACTACCAATTCTTTTAAAGATGGTAAATTACCACTAGTAACGATGTATGGACAATACTTGCTATCGGGCGTAACGAATGGTACTGAAGGTTCAAGCTATACATTAAATCGCCAAGCGAATATCACAGAGTCGAACATCAAAACTGGTAACGGAATGTTGCATATTTTGGATGCAGTATTGAAACCTGCTACTAAAACAATTGCACAATTTGTGGGTGACAATCCAGACTATTCAATTTTTACACAGGCATTGAAAGAAACTGGATATTATGATTCGCTAAATGTGATTAACGAGAATATCGATAAACGCTTTATGACTTTGGTAGCGGAGTCGAACACGGTATTGGCAAAAGCTGGTTTTACCGATTATACGAAGTTGAAAGCGAGATATTCGAAGACGGGTAATCCAAAACTTAAAACAGACAGCCTTAATATTTATGTGGCATACCATATCCTAGATGGTGCTAAATACTTGGGCGATATTATTACGGCTACTTCACACCTTACAAAGGTATCAACTGAACCTACGGTAGTTAGTTCTAAATTAGAGGGACAAACTGTGCTATTGAACGATGATATTTTTAATGGAATCAGAGAAGTAGGGGTTGAATTGTCACGTACACTAAGCGATAACACTGCCACTAATGGTGTAGTTCACAGCAGTTTGAGCGACTACAATGTAAAATTACGGTTACCTATCAGAATTGACTGGGACGTTTGCGATTTCCCTGAAATCAAAAAACTTTCTGCTTTTTATGGTAAAAAGACTTATGCTTTCCCTGTGGGTACGGTATTGAAAGACATCACTTGGGCAAATGCCAGCTTCCCTCCTACTTATGTATATGCTGGTTCTGAAAACGCAGCCAAAAGAGATTATTTACAAGTACCGATGGGTGTACCTAGTAGAAACTTGTGGCTTGAAATGAAAACGCCAATTATTCCAAAAGGTAAGTACAAAGTATGGATGTGTTACAGACGTCAACGTACATCAAACAGCTTTACGATTACTTGTACAGGAGCAATTGATGGTGAAACGCTTACGCGTCCTTTCTTATTTATCGACCAAGTTCCTTCACTATCTGCGGGAGAATTAGAATCATTAGGTTGGAAAATTTTTATGTCACCAGGAACAGACATCAATGCTGCAGCACGTTTGCTTGGAACAATTGATATTAAAACGACTGACAGACATACTTTCCGTTTGCAGGCTATCAATGGTACGCACTCGCCAAACAACATCGATATGATTCAGTTCATTCCAATCAACCAGAATCAAATTAGTCCTCGCCATTTACCTGACGGTACGCTGATTAATGAGTAGTAACAGCTCGTATTTTGATGATAGAAACTGGTCAATAAAGAGACTTATATTATAAATATTAAAAGCATTCAAATGAAAATAAGATACTTATACTTTTTACTAATTGCCTTTTGGGGAACAATCCTACTATCGTGTAAGACATGGGATGACCGTTTAGTATCTGCAAATGATGATTTAGGAAAAACCTTATTTGCTGAAATTAGTGCACAAACTAACTTAAGTAAGTTCAAAGAGCTTTTAGAGAAATCGGGGTACAGCAAAGTGCTTTCTTCTTCTAAAAACTATACTGTGTGGGCTCCTACCAATGATGCCTTAGCTAGCTTGAGTACTACCATTATCAATGACTCAGTAGCATTAAAAGCCTTTGTAGGCAACCATATTGCTTTGCAAAGTCATGTTATGCCTACAACTACCACTACTGAATCAGTTGGTTTGGTAAATGGTAAATATGTTACTTTCGGAAAGGATATTTTTGGTACAGCAGCCATTACATCGTCTAATAAATATGTAGGCAATGGTGTCTTACATATTATTGGTTCGGCAGTTCAGGTATTGCCTTCGTTATGGGAATATGTTAATACGACCAAAGGCACTTACGCTCAGAATACCGCTATTATCAACCTTACTTCGCAAGTATTTAATGCTAGTAAGGCTACGATAGATAGTATTAGCGCAACTACTGGTTTGCCAGTATATCGCCCAGGAACAGGTTTTGAAACAGTAAACGCTTTCACTCAGAAAGTATATGATTTGAATGATGAGTCGAAAAAATATACTTACTTCCTTTTGGCTAATGATGTGTTTAATCAAGAAGTAACGAAGATTTCTCCATATTTCAAAACAAGTACCACTGATAGTACCTACAGAAAAGCCGCTTATGAAACCATCAAAGATTTAGCCATTGAAGGGGAATATTCAATCAACCAACTACCTGCTACTTTAAAATCAAAGTTTGATGTAACTCTTACGATTGATAAGTCAGCCATCGTGCAAACGATAAAAGTAAGTAACGGAACAGTGTATGTATTGAATAAAATTGGCGTAACTATCAACGATAAGTTTAAGCCCATCATTGTTGAAGGTGAAAATTATGCTAGCAGAATGACGACAGCATCAAGCCTTGCCTCTACTGTAATTGCGGTACGTACGCTATTAAACCCATTGACTAATACAAATTTCAAATCGGTTTTTGTGGTTGGACATGGAAACAGCGGTTTTTGGCTTCGTTACAACTTGCCAGAAACACCATCTATCAAATACAAAGTGTATTGGGTAGCCGTAAACGATTTGTATGGTTCAAACACAGCAACGGGTGAAACAGCCACTTTTGCCATTAACCAAAAGTTATCGATGGGCTCGTTGAGTTCAGCAACCTTTGCTTATCCAGCAGCAGCACTGCCAGTGAAGAATTATACAGAACAATTACTCGGTGAGTACACAGTAAGTTCTTATGGTACACTAAGCCTATATTTAGTAGCCAACGGAACCAATGCCATGGCCTTGGACTACATTAAGCTTGTACCAGTTCTTTAGTTTGCTACATAATATTTTGCCAAAAAACGAACGATGATTCTAATGAAGTATTTCATAAAAAACATACAAACATTCCCCAAAACGACTGTCGCTTTAGCATCTTTTTGTGGATTAGTGCTGTGCGGCTCGGCTGTACAGGCTCAGGATACCCCAATTCAGGAAGTAGTTAAAATTCATCCAAAATATAATACCGAAATTTCGGGGGTTATTATCAGTGCTTCAACAGGTAAACCTGTGACGGGTGCAAGGGTGTATTACAAAAGCATGACTTCGTCTATTACTGCTGAAGATGGTACATTTAAACTAAGTATTCCTAGTCCAATGGTCTCAATTTCGGTTGAATGTCCGGGGTATGAAAGTACTGAAATTGCTGTAGCTAAACGCAGTAAAATCAACATTGTTATTCAAGACCAAACTGGCCTTGAAAAATCATATGTTTTGCCTACAGGAATTTCAATAGGAAAGCGTGTAATAGGTGCTGCAAGTTCATTGCCTGTACCTGATGCTTGGTCAAAAATCACAGATTCTCCAGATAGCTATTTACAAGGCAGAGTAGCGGGTTTAAACAATACTCGCTATTCAGGTACTGCAAACAGCGGGACATTTACTACTTTGCGTGGGTTAAATTCATTGCAAGGTACCAACCGCCCGCTTTATGTAGTTGATAATATCATTTATGATGCTGGCGTATATGGAAACTCACTGAATAGTAATTATTTCGATAATCCATTAGGATACATTGATGTAAGAGATATTACGAACATTACTGTATTAAAAGATGCTTCAGCGGCAGCTTTGTATGGAACGAAGGCAGCGAATGGCGTGATTTTAATTACGACGTCAAGAGCGAAAGAACTAGGAACAAAAATTGACTTTGCGATGTATGGCGGAGTAAATATGGCTCCTAAAGACTTGCCTGTAATGAATACAAATAGTTATAGAAGTTATTTATCAGATATTTTATCTTCATCAGGCTATTCAAATTCACAGATTGAAAGTTTGCCTTATATGAATGATAATAAGGCAAACAATCCTGACTATTATACATATCATAACGAAACAGATTGGCAAAAGAAAGTATATGCTAGCAAGCCATTAACCAACATGTATTTACGTGTAACAGGTGGTGACAACATTGCAAAATATGCCCTTTCAATCAATTATCTGAGCAATAAAAATGGTGTGGCTGGTTCTACTTTGGAAAAATACAGTACTCGTTTTAATGCTGATATGAACCTTAGCCGTAAGCTTACTGCTGCTGCCAATTTGAGTTTCTCTTATAACGAGGCTGAAACAAAAGATTTTGGTTTTGCTTCTAAGACCAACCCCATTTATTTATCATTGGTAAAAGCACCTTTCTTGACAGATTATAGTGTTTCAAATACTGGGATATTCTCGCCATTTTATGCAGACGAAGATATTTTTTCAGTTGGTAACCCTGCGGTGGCTGCTACAAGTACTATTGGGGGTAACAAGGCGTATCGTTTCTTTGGTGTACTTGATTTCCAATATGCTTTTTCGAGTGCGTTAAAAATCGGGACTAATATTGCTGTTACGTTTGATAAAATCAAAGAAAACCGCTTTATACCAAACTATGGTTTAGTGAGCGATACCCTTAAAAATGTACTGGCTCTTAATCAGTTAAGTTCACAAACGAAGCGTTTGTTCAATGTTTCAAACGAAACGTATTTAGCGTTTAATAAGACTTTTAAAAACGTTCATGATTTATCAGGACGCTTAGGAGTACGTTTTATTAATTCAAGAGTAGAACAAGACAAAATCTTTGGGTATAACTCAGCTACTGACCAATTAATCAGTGTGGGTAATGGTTCTGTTATTTACAATGATATTAAAGGGGGTATTGGTACATACAACTGGATGAATACTTATTTGAACTTAAATTATGTTTATTCAGACAAATATTTCTTATCATTCAACGTAGCCATGGATGCGTCGTCTCGCTTTGGTAAAAGTGTATCAACGAGCGATGCTATCAGCATAGGCAACACGCCATTTGCATTGATGCCTTCGGTTTCTGCTGCTTGGTTACTTTCGTCTGAACAATTTTTAGCAGATGGACCTTTCGATTTATTAAAACTTCGTGTATCTACTGGTCGTGTTGGTAATGATGATATTGGCAACTATGCTTCTAAGCAATATTATGTCGGACAAAACTTATTGGGTCTTCAAGGTATCGTACGTGGAAACATTGCTAATCCGAACTTGAAATGGGAAAGCGTATCCAAATTCAATGCAGGTTTAGACATGAATATTCTTCATGAGCGTATAAGCTTAAGTGTTGATGTATTTAGCAATAAAACAACCGATATGATTGTGGCTGAAAAATTGCCAACAGTAACGGGATTAAGTTATGTAATGACAAACAGCGGAGCCATGAGTACTACAGGGGCTGAAGCTAGTTTGAACATTAAATTATTGAACAAATCAGACTTGAAGTGGGATTTTGGTGTTACTATCGCTCAATCAAAAACAAAGTTGGATAAGCTACCGAACGGTAATGCAGACATCGTTTCTAACTACGGACAGGCTTCGTTCTTGAGCAGAGTAGGTGAAAGTCCAAATGCATTCTATGGTAATGTTTCAAAAGGTGTATATGCTACAGATGCAGCGGCTGCGGCGGATGGTTATATGTCAAGACTGGCTGATGGTTCTTTAAGAGCATTCAAAGGTGGTGATATAAGATTTGAAGATGTAAACGGGGATAAAATAATCGATGACCAAGACAAAAAGATTATCGGTGACCCAAATCCTGATTTTTATGGCGGTATCAACAACCGTATAATCTATAAAAACTGGACGTTAGATGCCCTTTGTAGTTTTGTATCTGGTAATGAAGTATATAATTATACACGCAGAGTGTTAGAGTCGGGTAATGGTTATTTAAACCAATCGCAAGCAATGGTAACGCGTTGGAGAGGAGAAGGACAAATAACAGATGTTCCAAGAGCTACGTATGGTGACCCTGTTCAAAATTCACGTTTCTCGAACAGATGGATTGAAGATGGTTCATATTTTAGATTAAAATCAATTTCAGTTTCTTATAATTTCTCAGTCAACAAAAGTCTTTTGAAGTATTTAACGGTGTATGCTTCGGCAAACAATGTGTTAACACTGACAAAATACCTTGGGTATGATCCAGAATTTAGTTCAACAAATGCAGTAGTAGGACAAGGCGTTGATAATACTTTAGAGCCTATCCAAAAATCATTTCACTTAGGCGTTAAAATAGGTTTATAAGATTAAGCCTAACAGAATCCTCAGTAAACTGAAATTATTAATCGTTAAAATTATCGAAATAAGATGAAATCAATTTTTAGAAAAATAATCATCAATCTAGGTGTACTTTCTTGTGTGTGGATTGGTACTTCTTCATGTTCAAAGGTATTTGACCTTGACCCTGAAGAAGCCCTGACCAGCCAACAAATGTACCGTGACATCTATGATGCCGATGCTGCCATTATTGGCTTATATGGTAAGTTTTCAACGCTTGCTAAACAATATGTAGTATTGAACGAACTTCGTGCTGATTTGCTCGATGTTACTGAAAACGCTGATTTATCACTCCGTGAAATCAACAATCACAGCGTTTCAGCCAATAATGCTTATGCTGACCCTCGTCCCTACTACGAGGTGATTCTTAACTGTAACGACATCTTGAAGAATTTCAAGATGATGGTGGAGTCTAACAAAATAAAAAGAACTGAATACAACCAACGTTATGCCGACGTAATAGCCCTAAGAAGCTGGCTTTATTTACAATTGGCTATTCATTTCAATAATGTACCCTACATTACTGAAACAATAGAACAAGTTTCAGACGTTTCGGCAATTGCTAGTAAGCCTTCTATTCCATTAAAGGAAATGGTAAAACAGCTTATTACGGCAATGGAAACGATTCCAAGTGTGTATCTTGACCCTTATTCGTTAGATAATACTTTTGTTTCAAACAACGTAGATGGCTACTCTCCTACTACTTTCTTTATTGAAAAACACGTTTTGTTAGGCGATTTGTACTTATGGGACAACCAATATAATAAGGCAGCTACAATGTATAAATATATCATGACTACATCTGACCGCCTTGGTTTTGAAGCAACAGATATTAACGTTTGGTATCATTTATACAAAATTACCCGTGGACAAATATCAAGTGGTATGGGACCAGTAGCGGTAAGTTATGATAGCAATATCAACGACGAAAGTAGATTACTTGATAACAACAATACTGGATGGCGTTCACTTTTTGCACGTGACCGTTCGAACACTAACTACAATGGTACTTCTAATACATCATCTATCTTGCGTGACCCTGAGTGGCTTTGGTTGCTACCATTTGATAATAAGTTTTTACCTCAAAACCCATTCATTGACCTTTTCTCGAATGTAGGTGGTAGCTATTTATTACAGCCTTCGCAACAAGCGCAGGATATGTGGAATACGCAAACACAAACTAATAATTTCTCGTTTGATGCTCGCGGAAGAATGTCGTACAAAATGGTTAATGGTAGACCAGTTGTGTATAAGTACTTGTACAACTATCTTAATCCAAACTTAACGGGTTCGGTACTTAGTTTAGTGGGTAAAAGTCTGCAAGAAAAGAATGGTCGTTGGTTCTTGAATAGAGCAGCTAACGTACATTTAAAATTTGCAGAAGCAGCCAACCGTGAAGGTCGTAGAAAATTAGCCTTTGCTTTAATGAATAGTGGTGTTGCTAATATTTACAATGGTACATCTACGAATAAAACCAACTTGATGAATACATTTGATGTTCCTCCTTATGACTTTGACGCAAGAAACGGTGATGCCCCAGTTCGTTATCGTTCATCATGGCACTTGGCTACGGGAATCAGAGGTAGAGCGATGTTGAAGGACGTAGCAGTAGTTGGTGACAGCACGTTATCTATTGAAAATTCTATCATTAATGAAGGCGCTTTGGAGTTAGCATTTGAAGGACACCGTTGGAGCGATTTGTTAAGGGTAGCCCTTCGTAGAGAAGACCCAACTTTCTTGGCTGATAAAATCTATGATAAATTAAGAAAAGCTAATAACCCTAACGCAGCAGCAATAAGAAGTAAATTGATGAATAAAGACAATTGGTTTTTGCCTTTTAAGATTCAATAGATATATCAGCTTCGTTAAGATTCGTCAAATATCAGAGATTGGTCAACTTTTAAAAAGTTGACCAATCTAAAAGAGCCTAATAACATGAGTCATCCCGAATTTTAAAATCATAAAAAAGCGGTCGAAAAACTAATTTCGACCGCTTTTTTATGATTGATGGGCAACGAATTCCTACTGTTTGAGCGGAGCGAGTCGGTTCGCCGATGCGAGTTTAGGAATTCTTGATTTTCTTTTGCGGTCCGCCGCGCGGTTACTTTTCTTTCATCAAGGAAAGAAAAGTAAGGACTAGACGATAATCAAGTAGAAAACCTTACAAATTGTCTCCAAAACGCACAATTTTAGGAAAAATTCGGGATGACTTATGTTTGTTTATTAATCTCTCCTAACCGCACTTCCATATTTTTTATACAAAACCAGCGATACGATAGCGGTAACAACAATCAATACCAACAAAGCCATTACTGTTTTAACATCCTCGAATACCGAGCTGAGAATGCTGAACAATAATGATTCAATAAAGAAAATAAGTCCTGTATAAATCCACCATGTATTATAAGTAGGTAGATTTTCGAGTTCAATATTTACGGTAAAGTTATCTGAGAAGAAAAGCGTTTTCCATTTAGGGAAATCCCAAAGTAATAATCCAATTGAAGCAACCAACAATAGGAATGTGATGTAAACTGTTCCTGCAAAATCCATTGAAAAGGTTATCAAAAAGATGTTTGTAATGATACCCAAAAAAATAAGGTTTCCGAGGGTAGCAAACCGTTGGGTCATCAATAATAAGGCAGCAATTATTTGGGTAAAACCTAAGAATTGCCAGTAGATACCTGTTTGAAACATGGCTTCAAAGAAGAATCCGATTGGGTTAGAAATTGGGATAGTTGTAAAACGATTTCCCATTAATTTGGTAAGCCCAGATGGTACAAAGGCAAAACCAATGAGGTACCTCATCCAAATCACAAAAAATGAGAGGTACTCGTTACGGCGTACACTAAGGTAAAGGTTGAATAGTATATTCACAAAGCTGTGGGAATGGTTTAGTTGAAGATAACCAAATATAGTGAATTAAAAGATTGAAATAGGGCTGTCTAAAAAGTTTTTTACGACCAAATATTATTCTGCGAAAGACCTCATCACCAACCCCTCTCCTTCAGAGAAGGGGCTTTTTGAGCTCACCCCCAACCCCTCTCCTTCAGAGAGGGGTTGGGGGTGAGGTTTCAAACCAAAGAATATTTGGCAATGGTTTTCTTTTTGGACAGCCCCGTCATTGTTCACTCCTCGTGCCAAACGCTACACTCCAAATCAATGTGCTTCTAACCAATTCAAGCCAACGCCCATACCTGTTTCCATTTTTACAGGGAAAGGAAGCGCATTTACCATCAGTTCATTGACTTTTTCTTTCATCAATTCCAGTTCTGATTTATGTACATCGAATACTAATTCGTCATGCACTGTCAGAATCATGCGTGATTGCAATTTTTCTTCTTTGATAAAGTTGTTAACTTTAATCATCGCCAACTTAATCATATCCGCTGCCGACCCTTGAATCGGTGCGTTTACGGCGTTACGTTCGGCAAAACCACGCTCTACCATGTTGTTTGAATTGATGTCACGCAGATAACGTCTTCTTCCCAAAATGGTTTCTACATACCCTTTATCACGGGCATCGATTACAGCAGTATCCATGTATCGTTTAATGGCTGGGAACTCTCGCCAGTAGCTATCAATAATTTCTTTGGCTTCAGTTCTAGAAATAGCAATCTGTTGTGCCAAACCAAAAGCCGAAACGCCATAGATAATACCAAAGTTTACGGTTTTGGCTTTTCTACGCATATCAGAGGTTACTTCATCCAAACTTACATTGAATACCTTGGCGGCAGTAGTTGCGTGAATATCTCGCCCTTGGTTAAAGGCTTCAATCATCGATTCGTCTTTGGCAACAGCCGCCATGATACGTAATTCTATTTGCGAGTAATCGGCCGAAAGAATTAAAAAGTCATCATTTTTAGGAATAAACGCCTTTCTGATTTCACGACCTCGTGCTGTACGAATAGGAATATTTTGCAAGTTAGGATTGGTACTTGACAAACGACCAGTAGCGGTAACAGCCTGATTAAAAGATGTATGAATACGACCAGTTCGTGGAGAAATCATCAATGGCAGGGCATCTACATACGTAGATTTAAGCTTTTGTAATTCTCTAAAATCCAGAATCTTGCGAGCAATCTCGTGTTCAGATTCCAATTTAGACAATACCTCTTCACCCGTCATATATTGACCAGTCTTCGTCTTTTTGGCTTTAGGGTCAAGTTTTAATTTATCAAATAAAATCTCTCCCAATTGTTTTGGCGAGCCAATATTAAATTCTTGTCCCGCTAATTCAAACACTTTGGTTTGTACTTCCAGCATATCTTTCTCCAAAGTTTTTGACATCACTTTTAAGAAATCTATATCTAGCTTCACGCCCTCCATTTCAATATCACAAAGCACTTGGGTCAGAGGCATTTCTACTTCTTCCAATAGCTTTACTGCACTCGGGTTTTGAGCTAGAATAGGATGCAATTTCCCTTTTAACTGTAAAGTAATATCGGCATCTTCAGCAGCGTATTCTTTGATTTTCTCAAACTCTACCTCACGCATATTGCCTTGTTTAGCACCTTTTTTACCAATCAGCTCTTCAATCGAAACAGGAGTATATTGTAAAAAATCCTCCGCCAGAATATCCATCCCGTGGCGTTTTTCAGGTTCGATGATATAATGTGCCAACATCGTATCATACGTTTTACCTTTTACCTCCACACCATATTGCGAAAGCACCATTAAATCATATTTGATGTTTTGGGCTATCTTCTCAATTTTCTCGTTAGCAAAAATGGGCTTAAATTCATCTACAATGGCTTGAGCTTCTTCTCTGTTTGCTGGAGTAGGTACATAATATGCCTCACCTGCTCGATACGCAAACGACAATCCTACTAATTCGGCTTCTACGGCATCTACACTGGTTGTCTCGGTATCGAAACAAATTTCATCTTGTAAACTCAAAAAATGAATTAATGATTGACGTAGTTCTGGCGTATCAATCAAATGGTATTGATGTACCGTAGTATTGATTGTTGCTTTCTGATGGGATGGATTATCATCTCCTTCGGTCATATCAAAAAGCTCTAATTTCTTTTCTTCCACAATACTTCCGAACAAATCAAACTGCCCAGTCGCCGCTTTTGCTTTCCCAGAAGCAATAGCTTTTTTCGGTTCCGTATTGACAGAAACTTGCTCAGTGCTTTCTTCTCCTAATAATCTCCTGCGTAATGTTCTAAATTCTAGTTCATCTAAAAGTGGAGAAAGTAATTCTTTATTTACCTCACAAACCTTTAAATCTTCCTCATCAAAAGTCACAGGTACTTCACAGTGGATAGTCGCTAGCTCCTTCGATAGCAATCCTTGTTGAGCAAAATTTCTAACATTTTCCTGTTGTTTGCCTTTTAGTTTATCGACATTAGCAATCAAATTTTCTAAAGAACCATACTCTTGAATTAACTTTTGGGCAGTCTTCTCCCCTATCCCCGGAATCCCAGGAATATTATCAGAAGCATCACCCATCAAGCCTAAAGTATCTATCACTTGCGAAACATTCAGAATTCCCCAACGGTCTAGAATCTCTTTTACACCCAGTACCTCCGCTGGTTTGCCCATAAAGGCAGGCTTATACATAAAAATACGTTCTTCTACGAGCTGACCGTAATCTTTATCGGGTGTCATCATATAAATCTCCATATCTTCATGCTCACGAGCAGCCCTTTTGGCAATCGTTCCGATAATATCATCGGCTTCGTAACCCTCCATGATTAACATGGGGATATTCATGGCAGCACAAAGACGTTTGATATAAGGAATGGCAATGGTAATATCTTCTGGTTGAGCCTGACGCTGAGCCTTGTAAGCTTCAAACTGAATGTGTCTGAAAGTCGGAGCAGCCGTATCAAAAGCCACACCAAGGTGCGTAGGTTTTTCCTTAGTGAGTACTTCCAACAAAGTATTAGTAAACCCAAACACCGCACTGGTATTCAGTCCTTTAGAAGTAATACGAGGAGTTTTCTGGAAAGCAAAGTGCGCACGATAAATCAAGGCCATTGCGTCGAGAAGAAATAGTTTTTTCATCTGATTGTAACGAAGAGTATATGTCTTGAAAGACAAGATTTCCTCAAAAATACCAAAATCTATTGGTTCTGTTTCATGAAGATTGAAAAGATGGTTAATATTGTGTAAATAAATGAAAAGAAGATGAACGAGAAATTGATTGTAAAGAATTTTGGTCCCATCAAAAATGCGGAATTAGACTTAAAGAAAGTCACCATTTTCATTGGCCCACAAGGAAGCGGAAAATCGTCTTTGGCTAAGTTGATAGCAATATTTAATAATAGTCAGTTTTTATCTGATGCATATATTGGAAAAAGTAATGATGATTATTTTTCTAAATATCAAGCACAACATTTTATAAAAAAAGAGTCATTTGTTACCTATGAAAACAGTAATTATAAAGCGATTTATAATTCTGGACAATTGCTAGATTTAACAATACTTAATTTAATAATAAATGAAGAAAAAAAGATTTCATTTGTTTTAAACAAGTTAAAAGATGACTTACAACGAATAAAAGACTTTAGCTCTAATAACAGTGATGCCGAAAGAATAGTACTTTATGCTTTTCAGAATATATTAAATGAAGATATAAGGAAACTTACCTCAAAAGTAAAATACATTCCAACAGATAGGCTTCTGATTTCTTCCATTTCAGATTCCCTTTTAGGATTACTAAGAGCAGAAGTTGCATTACAAAAAAGTACGATAGAATTTGGTGCAGATTTTGAAATTTCTCGACAAAGTAGTCCAACACTTTTAATTGATTATTTGAATATTACTTATAAATATGAAAATGGTAGGAACTTAGTTTTTCATAATGATACTGATTCTGTTCCACTTTCGGCAAGTGCCAGTGGCTTTCAATCAACTATTCCAGTCCATTTAGCTGTAGAACATTTTTCAAAAGAAGACAATACTTACTTTATCATCGAAGAACCTGAACTAAACCTTTTTCCAACTACTCAAAAAAGTCTAGTAGCTTATTTAGCTGATAAATGTACCACTGGAAATAATGAGTTATTGATAACAACACATAGCCCTTATGTACTGAGTGCTTTAAATAATTTACTTTTTGCCTACCAAGTAGCTAAAGTATTACCTGAAAAAGCCAATGAAATAGCCCAAATTATTCCAAAAGAGCAGTGGCTTAATCCAGAAGACTTTGCTGCTTATTACGTAGGCGAAGATGAAGAAGGGAATATAGGCGGAGTACGCTCTATTTTCAATAGCAAAACTGGCTTAATTGGTGAAAATGAATTAGACAGTATCTCTGAAGAACTAGGAGATGAATTTGATGCTTTAATGAATATCTACAGAACTAGAAAACGTGAGACAGTTAATTAATAACACCTTTCCTTGCCAAACAGGCAATTGTATGGAAATCAGAACAGAAACAGTATTTTGGGTGGACGAATATCCAAACAACTATAATATTTCTACACCAACAGGGAAATCATTTGTCATGACACAAACAAATGATGAATTACTTTTCACGGTGAAAAATGAGCAAGCCAAAGAAATTACATTCCTTGCTATTGATAAAGGTATTTTTCTGGACACTCCTAATTTTCCATTTCAGAAATGCGACTTTGCTTTATTTGATGATTCCCGTTTCTGTTTTGTCGAATGTAAAGACTCTGTAGCAAAACAACGCTCCAAAGAAAGGAACAGTGCTTTCAACCAATTAAAAGAGACAATTTTAGTTTTCAAAAATAATATTGACTTTAGTGATTATGAGATAGAGGCACAAGTGAGCCTTAAAGCAAGAAGAGTATATCCACGTCAAAGTTGTTCTAGAGAAGATAAAGTAAAAGAATTTGAAGATGAACTTAATGTAGCACTTTATGAGAATAATGAGATAACATTTTAATAGAATAACGGCTGTCTCCCTCCCAGAAAACAGCCGTTATTTCTTTACATCCTTTCAATACTCATCTTTCAACATCTTTACAAAATCATCTTCATAGGCTTTTAGCGCCTTTAATAATGCTTGTAATTCGTTGTATTCCGACGAGCCTTTTTTGGCATTGTAAAGTTTGTCTGCTCGTTCCGAGGCCTTTTCGTATTCAGCTTCGTTTTTAATCTTTATCATCTGATTTATCGGTAATTGTTATTGAGTTTTTTCTTCCCAAATTTTACACAAATTTATAATAGTTTTCGTAGCTTTTTCCATATCCTGTACAGAAACCCATTCGTGTTTTCCATGAAATGCATGTTCGCCTGCAAAAATATTTGGGCAGGGCAATCCCATAAACGAAAGCCTTGATCCATCTGTACCTCCCCTGATGCTCATCTGTTTAGCTTCGATGCCACTTCTTTGAATAGCTTCTAAAGCATAGGCCGTTACTTGTGGTGTTTTGTCCAATACTTCCTTCATATTGCGGTATTGTTCAAATACTTCAAAGATAGCTTTTGAATGTGGATAATTAGCCAAAACGCCCTCCATTATTTCTTTCAATTTAGCTTCGTGGGCATGTAATTTTTCTTCAGAAAAATCGCGGATGATAAATTCAATCGTAGCTGTTTCTACCATGCCCGAAATACCAACAGGGTGGATAAAACCTTCCATGCCTTCAGTAGTTTCTGGCGATAGACTATCTTTTGGAAGATTAGCCACAATATCTGCTGCAATTTTTAACGCACTTTCCATTCTGCCTTTGGCAAAACCAGGGTGTTGACTTACGCCATGAATCGTGATTTTTACGCCATCAGCCGAAAAAGTTTCATCTTCTAATGAACCTAGTGTTTCGCCATCAATCGTATAGCCAAAATCTGCCCCTAATTTTTGTAAATCTACTGCGGCTGTCCCTCTCCCGATTTCTTCGTCAGGCGTAAATAAAATCTTGATAGTACCATGTGCTATATCAGGATTATTGACTAAATGATAAGCCGCATCCATTATCTCGGCTACCCCTGCTTTATTGTCTGCACCCAATAAAGTTGTCCCGCTTGCCGTTATAATATCGTTACCATATTGATAAGCCAAATCTGGATGTTCTGTCAATTTAAGGATTTGTGAATGATCATCAGGTAAAACAATATCATGTCCTTGATAGTTAGGATGAATAATAGGTTTTACGCCTGCACCCGAACAGTCGGGGGAAGTATCCACATGTGAACAAAAGCAAATGACAGGAACATTTTTGGCTGAATTGCTAGGAATAGTAGCATAAACATAGCCAAATTCGTCTAAATGGGCATCTTTCACACCCATTTCAATCAATTCCTGAACTAAAACTTTGCTTAAATCCTTTTGTTTTAAGGTAGAAGGTTGAGAAGAAGAATTGGGGTCAGACTGCGTATCAATTTGTACGTATCTCAAAAATCTTTCTGTCGATGTATTTTTATAATTAGTTAACATTTAGCGTGTTTTAAATTGTCTGTTTAATTATTAAGGTATTTTATTTACAAAGGTAACAAAGGTTTAAATTTTCGTGATTAACTTGCGACGAGATTATTGCAGAATATAAGGTTCTTATTGAAAAATAGAATTTTTTCAACAACTATCTAAATTTTGCAAAGAAAAACCGACTTATCCATTAGAAAGAGGATTTTTCATTTAATTTCGTATCAACAAAATAAAAACATATTTTTTCAAGATAAAGCCCAATAAATTATAGGTTATGTCAGAATTTGCAGAACTCTCGTTAGGTGACAAAAAGTATCAATTTCCTGTAATAACAGGAAGTGAAGATGAAAAAGCAATTGATATTGCCAAACTCCGTGATGAAACAGGTCATATCACCATTGATTCTGGTTACAAAAACACTGGAGCAACAAAAAGTGCTATTACGTTTTTGGACGGTGAACTAGGGATTCTTCGTTATAGAGGTTATTCTATCGAAGAATTAGCAGAAAAAGCTACTTTCTTGGAAGTTGCTTATTTGTTAATCTACGGTGAACTACCCACTACAGAGCAATATGCCGCCTTCGAAAACGAAATCAAAATGCACACCATCGTTAACGAGGATATGCGTAAAATTTTTGAAGGTTTCCCTGTAAATGCACACCCTATGGGCGTACTTTCTGCAATGGTTTGTGCAATGTCTGCTTTCTACACAGGCGACAAAGCGGGGGCTGATGAATTAAACATTATTCGTTTAATGGCTAAAATGCCTTCAATGGCTACTTGGTCTTACAAAAAGTCTCAAGGTCACCCAGTAAATTATCCAAACAACTCGTTGGATTATTGTTCAAATTTCTTGAACATGATGTTTGCTTTACCAGTTGCTCCTTACCATGTTAATCCTGTGGTGTCGGCAGCTTTAAATAAATTATTGATTCTTCATGCTGACCACGAACAAAACTGTTCTACTTCTACAGTTCGTTTAGTAGGTTCTTCTCATGCTAGTTTATATGCTTCAATTTCGGCAGGTATCAATGCACTTTCTGGTCCATTACATGGTGGAGCAAACCAAGAAGTAATTGAAATGCTTGAGGCTATCAAAGCAGATGGTGGTGATACTTCTAAGTACATTGCTATGGCGAAAGATAAAAACTCTGGTTTCCGTTTGATGGGCTTTGGTCACCGTGTTTATAAAAACTTTGACCCTCGTGCTAGAATCATCAAAAAAGCAGCAGATGATGTGTTAGCAGCTTTAGGTATCAATGATCCAGTATTGAAAATTGCTTCAGAATTAGAAGCAGCAGCTTTAAGTGACGAATACTTCGTAGCACGTAAGTTATATCCAAACGTAGATTTTTACTCAGGTATCATCTACCGTGCTTTAGGAATTCCAACTGATATGTTTACAGTGATGTTTGCGATTGGTCGTCTTCCAGGTTGGATAGCTCAATGGAAAGAAATGAAAGCTAACAAAGAGCCTATCGGTCGCCCACGCCAAGTATATGTAGGAGCTACTGAACGTGCTTATGTTAATCTTGCTGAAAGAAAATAGTTTTTCTTAATAGATTATTGAAAGAGGTGTTTTGCGATAAGTGAGACACCTCTTTTTTGGTTTTTAGGGATTGTGCTGTGTTTAAACCGTAGCTTGTGACACTATAACATTTCGCTTATTTTAGACTTAGGTACATATTAAAAATAATCAAATTATATTTTAAAAACATGGCTACTTGTAGAAGAGTTTTAATAAAAGATATTAATAAGGAATTGCTTGTTGAACTGATTAAAAAAAGTTATCCTATTGATAGAATAATAACACTTGATGATGAATATCGAGAGTTATTTTTAGATAAAATGAATTACGCATTTATCGTATTTGACGCTTCTTTGGAAGGTTGGACTGAGTTAGATTTGGATTTTAACTATTCAGTTAAAGAACATGACAATTTTCTTATGAATATATCAAAGAATTATAATACTACTATACTTTTTGGATATGCACAAACAACCAGTGGTGACCAACGATTTTTAGTGTTCAAAAATGGTGAAATGATTCGTCATATTTATCAAAAAGCCTATTACTATCCAAATAGGATTATAATGGAGAGTAATTTTGGAAATAAATCAAGCTATGAAAAGAATTTTCAATATCCTGAACTTGGACAGAATATAAGGGGTTTTAAATTTTTAGATTTCTATGATGACATGCAAAAAATGTTTAGGGATTATGGATATGATGGAGCAAAAGTAAAAGAATTTGATGAAAAATATTTACACATTGAATATCTTAGTGGTCGTAATTGGGATTGAAAATAGCTAGTGAGCAAAATTTTATGTATTTGAAAGATGGTCATTATATTATGTCGAATATATCTGACAATAATAAAATAGAATTTTACAAGTTTTTAAATGGAGATATTTCTATTGCTGACTTCGAAAAATTCATCTATTCACAAACTGATTTAGAACATCAACTTGATGAGAAAATATATTTAGAGCTTATTCTTTTCAATTTCAATGACAAATATATAAAGGTACTATTGTCAGACTTTATAAAAGAATATATTATTGACGAAGGACAATATGAAACTTGGAAGCTAAAAATTATTTTGGTAGACCTCATTGCTGACCAGCATAATTTACACATTTATCTTGATAAATTATATCATTTGTATTGTGGGATTTATCAAGACAATGGGGTAAGAAAATATGAATTCAAATTTTTAAGTCATCTTGGTTTAAATTATTTATATTGGATGGACAAAGAGTATTTTAAAACACACTCTAGTTCTTCCAATTGGGAAGTTAAATACGAAAAATACTTTGCAGAGTTTGAATTTTATCATCAACAGCTTAAACCATTTGCAATCGATATTTTAGCAGCATTAAACAATAAAGAAATACAAATATTAAATGACGGGACTTATAGTATAACAGAGAATATAAAACAAAAATTAGAACCTGACAATATTTACAAATTGAAACATCCAAACCAAAACATCCATTAATAGTCTCTCACTAGTCTTAGATTTGTATTTTTAAGACCAGTGGAATATTACTATTTCTGCTTGTCATATATCTTGATTATACTTTATTTTGTACTAATTTTGATTTATAGTTTGAAGATTCAAATTCTATCCCACATTCAGTCATGAAACAGGTAACGCTCAATATTCCCGAAAATAAGTTTGCTTTTTTTATGCAGTTAATTAACTCTTTGAACTTTGTTCAAGTGACTGACCCTAAAAGCGAGTACAACCCTGAATTTGTAGATAAGATTAAACAAAGCCGACAAGAGTATAAAGACGGTAATTTTATAAGTGTTGAAAAAGAAAATCTTAAAGACTTTTTAGGTATTGAATGAGTTATCGCATAGATTTTACTAAGCAAGCCCAAAACGATATTGATTTTCATAAAAAATCGGGCAATAAAGCAGTTATTAAAAAGCTACTCACACTCTTAGAAGAACTCGCAGAACATCCATTTACAGGTACAGGAAAGCCCGAACCTCTTAAATATGATTTGGTTGGGCTATGGTCTCGACGTATCAATCATGAGCATCGCCTCGTTTATGAAGTAGTAGGCGATACCATCGTCATTATCATCGCTTCGAAAGGACATTATCAATAAAAATCAATACCTAGTGTGAGTAGTGACATAACATCAGTTACGACTTAAAAACTAAATCGTGGTCTGTGCCACAGAACATGGTTTATCAATTTTCTAAAATTCAAAGAATATCTCACCCAAAAACATTACTGGCTAATTCTTGGAACGGGCAAATGCTCTATGTGTTTTTAGTTCTTAGGAAATCCTAAGACCAGTACTTAAACCAATGAGGGAATACAGCCTTTTTTTATTAGATTTGTTAAAATCTAAAATCCTTCATCAATCATGAAAAAAACGCTTCTATTTTTAGTATTACTGTTATCTCATCTATCTTTTGCACAGAAAGGAAAGGAGAAAATTTTGGTTACCGACATGACCAAAATCAAACAAGCGGGCAATGTGTCTATCTCGCCCGATGGCAAAAGAGCCATTTACGTGCTAAGAACCAACGAAGGCAACGAAACTGATAAACTAGACTTTGATTATCGCTCGCATTTATGGCTTACTGATTTCCAGAATGTTAAACAGTTAACTCGCGGTACTGAAAGTGTTGGCGGTGCTACATGGTCGGCAGATAGCAAACAGATTGCTTTTGCTCGAAATGTAAAAGGTAAATCGCAAATATTTATTATGCCCTTGGATGGTGGAGAGGCTTATCAATTAACAGACTTCAAATACGGTGCTAATAATCCCCAATGGTCGCCAGATGGCTCTAAGATTCTCTTTTCAATAAGCGTTACTTTTTCAGATATTCTGAAAGATTCCTTGTTGAATCCTAACAAAAAACTCCCTTCTTGGTCGATTGAAAAAGCTGGTTTTAAAAACAACGATTTCTTGAAAGGTGATAAAAAGATTAAAGCTAATCCAAACGGAAGCATCGAAGAAATCAGGGCTTATCTTGAAAAAGATGTGGAAGACAAAAAAGCTAAGGTGATTAACCGTCTGAATTTTCAAGGAGAATCAACCACTGAACCTGAAATTCGTTTTAGCTTATTGTTTGTGATTGATGCGAAAGAAGGAGCAAAACCTGTTCAGATAACAAAAGGCTTCTGGTCGTATAGTGGTGGAACGTGGTCGGCTGATAGTAAAAAACTATATGCTTCGAGCGGTAGAGATAGTTTACAACACCCCGACCGTGAGCTTAATTCAGCTATCGTTTTATTAAATGCTGATGGTTCGGGTTCAAAACAGCTTATTGCTGAAAAAGGTATTTCGTATAGTGGTGCTACGCCATCGCCTGATGGAAAATTGTTGATTGCTACGATGTCGAAAACAGATTGGTTAGGATTCAATCAAATTATTTTAGCCAATGCCGATGGTACGAATAAAACAAATGTTGTATTTGATAGGGCTGCCAATAATTTTGAATGGACAGATGACAGTAAGTATGTTTATTTTACGGCAAGCTCAAACGGGGGTACTCCTATCTATCGATTAGATGTTCAAAGCAAGAAAATAGAAAGATTAAGCGATTTTGATTCAGGCGTTAGCAGTTTTGACATTTCTAAAGAACGTATCGTTTTTGCAAAAACAGAAGTAAAAAATCCTTCTGAATTATATACTGCTGATGTATTGATGAAAAACGCCATCAAATTAAGTGCGCATAATGATGAATGGTTACAAAATAAAGCCTTGAGTTTTCCTGAGAAAAGGGTTTACAAAAACGCTAAAGGACAGTCGGTAGAATACTGGATTATGAAGCCTAGTAACTATGAAGCTGGTAAAAAATATCCTTTATTGTTAAACATGCATGGTGGACCAACGGCGATGTGGGGACCGGGTGAGGGCTCGATGTGGCATGAATTTCAATATTTCTGTGCACAAGGATATGGACTTGTTTATGCTAATCCAAGAGGTTCTGGGGGATATGGGAAAGATTTCCAGTTTTCAAATTATCAAGATTGGGGTAAAGGGCCTACGGAAGATGTATTAGCTGCTGCAAGCGATGCCGCTAAAGAAAGTTGGGCTGATACTTCTAAACAGGTAATCACGGGTGGTTCGTATGCTGGTTATTTAACGGCATGGATTATTTCACACGACCACCGTTTCAAGGCTGCCTTTGCACAAAGAGGCGTTTATGAACTCTCTACCTTTATGGGCGAAGGTAACGCTTGGCGACTAACGCCTAATTATTTCGGGGGTTATCCTTGGGAAGAAAATATCAAACCTATCTTAGCACGGGAATCTCCTTATACGTATGTTGATAAAATCAAAACGCCGTTTTTAATCAAGCATGGTGAAAATGATTTAAGAACTGGCGTCATACAATCTGAAATGATGTATAAATCATTAAAAATTATGGGTAAAGAAGTAGAATATGTACGAATGCCTGGGGGAACACACGAGCTTTCGAGATCTGGGAATGTTCGCCAGAAAATTGATAGAATGCTGAGAATTTATGAATTCTTTGAAAGATATATCGGAACAAAGTAAGTAAATAAAGTATTTTGATAGCTAAATGGGGAAAATCAACATGATTTTCCCCATTTCTTTTTTGCCCATTTATTTATTAAAAGACGTATATCTGTGTAATCGTGTAAAAAATGCCACACATTAATGGAATTATTAAGATGGAATAGCTTTTTTCTATACCTCTACATCAAACAGAAGAATGATATTTCTATCTCTTCATTAAAATTATTAAAATATGAAAAAGCTATTTTTAACATTCGCCATCTTAGCCACGGCTTTAGTTGCTACAACTCAGAAAGCTGCCGCACAATTCTCATTAGGTATTCATGGTTCATATTTTGCACCTGATGCTAAAGGTGCGAAAGGTCTTTATGGTGGTGGTTTACAAGCAAAAGTATTTGTAACTGAACAATTTGCGATTGGTGTGGGTGTAAAATCTATCCAAGAAGAATTTAAAGGCACTGGTTACGAGTTCACTAATACCATTATTCCTGTTACTGGGATGCTTGAATACTATTTAACAAAAGGTATTGTTCGTCCATATATTGGTGCTGAAGCGGGAGTTTTTACGTCAAAAGTAAAAGGAAATGTATTAGGTGTAAGTTCTGAAAGTAGTTCTTCAAAATTCGGAGCAGCTCCAAAATTTGGTATCGCTATTCCAATCGGGAACCTAGGTATTTTTGCGGAAGGTAGTTATAACTTTATCTTCGATAACAAAAACGGAAATGATAACGGCTCACCTACAAATGCAGACTTTAGTACTTCTTCTAAATTCTTCATGGTAAATGCAGGTTTGACTTTCGGATTCGGAGGAAAATAATTCAAGTGATTAGCTTTAATCATAAAAAATGCTTCGCTGTTCGGCGAAGCATTTTTTTTTATTCTTTTACGGGTAAACTCATTGGTCTGGTAGCAGTTGAATCCAACCTAAACCTTCCCTCTGAATCTCTGACAACCATCATATACATTGGTTTTCTGCTTAATAACACATCAACCATTGATGTTTGTTGAGTACTATCTACACCCATTGGTGTTTCATCTTCCTCTTCATTCAAACTCACAACACCATCACCAAAAGAAAGTACTTTAATCTTAACTGAGGCTGTTCCTAAGCCTATCAACCCTAAATCTTTAGCCGCTGCATAAGAAACATCCAAAACTCTTCCTCTACTATGTGGCCCTCTGTCGTTTACTTTTACTACCGTCACCAAACCATTTGAAGGATTGGTTACTTCTAATAAAGTACCAAATGGAAGGTATTTATGAGCAGCGGTTCTGCGAGTGGCTTTGTAGCGTTGACCGCTTGAAGTTTTTCGCCCTTCGAACTTACTAGCATAATACGAAATCTTTCCATGTAAAGTCTTCTTAGGTTTGGAAGGAGTTGATAAACTAGTAATTGTGGCTGTAAAAAGCAGGAAAACTGTTTTTAAAATCATAATAACATATTTAGAAACCTACCGCAAAAGCCTAGCGATGTAGTACAATTGATATTGAAAAAGATTATATCAAATCGTTTTACAATAAGGGTTTCGTGAAACAATCATTTAATATTCAGATACGCTACCGTTAACTTAAACCTTAAAAAATTGCAAAAAAAATTCACCAAATACTATTTCTTTAAATACCATTTGTTAAATCAAGGCTGCAATTTACACTTTTTTATCCAAAAAACAGCCCTTTACTTACTCTCATTCCTTAACCAGTATTCTCCCAAACTTATAAAACTAGGTTAATATCCTAATTCCTTATCTTTTTTCACTGAAATCACATTCTTACCAATTTTCTAAATTAGCTGATTATCAGCACTTTTCAAATTTATAATCCTGTATTAACAAAAAAATACTTATAGAGACATCAGTATACTTAAAAGCATCTAGGGATATTAAATCTAATTCCTCTTAAAAAAAAAATTGAATCTCATATCAAAGAAAAGCACAACTGCTCTGCGTAGTATTTCACTACTCATTGTGGTCGTCAATCTAATGATTGGCAAAAAACGAAAGCATTTTATAAAGCGTTGGATAGAGGGAAATTCAATACTGAAACTAAAGTATACCTTATTAACAATTATTGTTCCAAGCCTAGAGGCGTGGAAAAGCAAAGAGCAACTTGGAAATACATAAAATGCAGTGCATTTTTGCAATGTAACATTGCAACATACTCAGACGTAGTGAAATGATCCTACGCCAAGCAAGGGTACAATAATTAGCACAAAAAATTATTCAGAAAATATATTTAATTACAATAACAGTCAGTTTAACTAAAATCATTAAAATAAATGAAATACAAATTCTTAATATTCCTTTTCCCTCTACTACTTTATTTAGAAAGTACTTTTTCTCAAAGAACAAACAGTAATCATGTTAACGTAAAAGGGTATTATCGAAGCAATGGTACTTATGTTAAGCCTCATATTAGAACAACACCTAACAATACAATTAGCGATAATTTCTCTACTTACGGTAATGTAAATCCATACACAGCCAAACCAGGCTGGGTAAAAGGAGAAAAAAACATTTTAAATCCATCAAATTACTCTAAAGATATTGATGGAGCAAATTACATTTACACTTCTAGTAATAAAATTGAGAATGAAATTAATAATATAAAATACAGAAAAACGAAGATAAGCTATGTGAATTCTGACGGACTTAATGTTAGAATTGGCCCTTCAACTAAATTCAAACCTAAAAAAAAATTAAACTTCTTAGAAAAAGTCGAACTAGTAACCAATGTTAATGCTATTTGGGCAAAAATAAACTATATACATAATAATAAAATTGAAGATGGCTATGTTGCCATTAAAGATCTAACAGAACCTAAACTAGGTCTTTTTGAAGTACTTCAAACTGATATTTTATCAATTCAAAAGCTTAATAGTGATTCTTCAATTAGTTTTAGAGAGTTAATTGAATTACATCCTAATACTATTCTGGGGTATATTGATACAGAAAGTTACATAAGAGAATTTCCAACATCCTCATCAAATATATTGGCTACAATTCCTAAAAATTCAAAAGTTATTATCAAATATAAAAGCGACAATAACTATTGGTTTGTTAACTACAATGGACAATTAGGTTTTGTTAATAATGTTTTTATAAGATTCAATCAATGAAAAAATACATTCAAATTACTTAAAGTGACACAATCTTTGAATTGGAAATCTATGCTAGTGCAAGTGTTAACGAAGTGTCACTGTACCTAAAATAGATTTCTTTTTTAACTGAACAAATTCTTTGCTACGTAGTAGTATTTGCCAATCTAACGATTATTTCTATTTCCGTGGCTGGTCTCCCGACCAGTCCACATTGTCTCAAAAAATAAGTGGACTGGTCAGGAGACCAGCCACGGAAACAAAATCAGGTTAATATCTTAATTTATCAACTATTTTCACTTCACCCACCACTCCTATTCCACTAGCAAATTAACTGACTATCAACACTTTACAAATTTCCAAACAATAATTCTCCTACCCTGCCTATCTATCTCCTATCTTTTATGAAGTTTTCACATTAAATTTTCAGAAATTGGCTAGTTTAACAAACTTTAACAAAAAAAATCTATAAAGCATATTTATTAAAAAAGAGGTTTCGCTATCAACGAAACCTCCTCAAAATTCCTTTTTAATCTATTCTACTACAAAGCTCCCGCTTTTATTTCTTCCACTACTGCTGGGTCTAACAAAGTAGAAGTATCACCTAAATTATTGATTTCTCCTTCGGCTACTTTTCTTAGAATCCTTCTCATGATTTTTCCAGAGCGTGTTTTGGGCAGGCCACTTACAAACTGGATTTTATCTGGCTTGGCAATAGGTCCAATTACACGGGTGACAGTCGCCAAAATATCTCTACGGGTTAAGTCAGAATCATCACCTTGCACTTTTTCGCAAATGACATACGCATAGATACCTTGTCCTTTAATATCATGTGGATACCCTACCACCGCAGACTCTACCACACCCAAGTGCATATTAATCGCATTTTCAACCTCTGCCGTACCAATTCTATGACCCGATACATTGATTACATCATCCACACGTCCCGTAATTCTGTAATATCCGTCTTCATCACGCATACAGCCATCGCCTGTAAAATAAAGATTTTTATAGGTAGAAAAATACGTTTGGATACAACGATCATGGTCGCCATAGGTAGTACGAATAATCCCTGGCCACGGGAACTTGATACATAAATTACCCGAAACGCCATTGCCTGTTATCTCCTCTCCTTTTTCATCTACCAAAATTGGTTGTACACCCGGCAAAGGCAGCGTAGCATAAGCTGGTTTTGTTTTGGTAACGCCCGCAATCGGTGAAATCAAAATACCGCCTGTTTCGGTTTGCCACCAAGTATCTACAATCGGGCATTTGCCTTTACCGATATTTTCGTTGTACCAATTCCAAGCTTCTTCGTTGATTGGCTCTCCTACTGAACCTAATACTTTCAACGAACTTAAATCTTTTCCATTGACATAGTCTAACCCAAAGCCCATCAATGAACGAATGGCTGTTGGTGCTGTATATAGAATATCAACTTTGTGCTTATCAATCACATCCCAAAAACGACCTGCATCTGGATAAGTGGGTACGCCTTCAAACATTAAAGAGGTTGCACCATAACATAATGGACCATAAACGATGTACGAATGTCCTGTAATCCAACCAATATCTGCCGTACAAAAATGAACCTGACCTTGCTGATATTGAAAAACATTGGCAAACGTATAGGTAGCATATACCATATAGCCTCCGCAAGTATGTACTACGCCCTTAGGCTTGCCTGTTGAGCCTGAAGTATAAAGGATAAATAACATATCCTCTGCATCCATTTCTTCTGCTGGACAATCAGACGATACTGTTTTAACTTCATTTTCCCACCATACGTCACGTCCTTTCAACATTGAAACGGGTGTGCGTGTACGGGTAGAAACTATTACTTTTTGAACGGATGGACATTGAATTAAGGCATCATCTACGGTAGATTTTAGGCCAATCTCTTTATTTCCTCTGAACGAACCGTCTGAAGTAATAACAATATTACATTGTGCATCGTTGATACGGTCGGCGATTGACTGTGCCGAAAAACCTCCGAAAACTACCGAATGGATTGCCCCGATTCTCGCACAAGCTAATACTGCAATAGCCAATTCTGGAATCATTGGCATGTATATACAAATTCTATCTCCTTTTTTAGCCCCGTGTTTCTTCAATACATTGGCAAACTGACAAACTCTTTGATGAAGCATTTTGTAAGTAAGCGTCACTGATTCCTCATTAGGGTCATTAGATTCCCAAATGATGGCCGCTTGGTCTCCACGGGTTGCCAAATGACGATCAAGTGCATTCTCAGTAATATTCATTTTACCACCAGCAAACCATTTTGTAGTAGCTGTTGTAAAATCCCATTCCAATGTTTTTTTCCAAGGCTTACGCCATTGAAAATTTTGAGCTACCTCTGCCCAAAAACCTTCAGGGTCTGTTACTGACTGATTATATGCTGATTCGTAATCTTCAAAAGAGCTAATTTGTAAATTCATCATTAATTTGGATATATAAATTGTATGATATTGACTCGCTTCAGAATTTAATATTTTGTACCGTAAAAGTACAAGACATTTTTTTTATTCAAATACACTTTTCTAGGTTTTACGCTAAAATAATATAGCTATTCTTACTAAACAAAGTATAGTTTTTTGATTGATATTTTGAACTTTTACCATAAAAGTATCTTATTTTGCTTAAAAACCTATCAATGGCATATCTATAAGGTAAAATACAAAACCTTGTAAGCCCAAGCAGACTCCTGCCTTCTAATTTGAAACAATCCCTAATGCCAAAGTATTGATTTTTGCCACTAATGTTCGTGTTGAAAACGGTTTTGAGACATACAAATCTGCACCAGTCAGATATCCTTTTTCAATATCTGCTTCTTTGTTTTTGGCACTTAAAAACACAATCTTGATATGCTGAAATCGAATGCTTTCTTTGATAATTCTACATACTTCATAGCCATCTACACGGGGCATCATAATATCTAATAGAATAATAGAAGGCACTTCTTTTTCAATAATTTCTAAGGCTTCAGAGCCATCACGTGCGATAAAAACACTGTAGCCTTCTTTCTTCATTAAAAATTCTAAAGACATCAAAATGCTAGGTTCATCATCAACGATTAATACTTTTATTATCTTTTTCATATCTTTATTTCAATAGTATATGTGATTATTATTGATGGGTAAGCTAAACAACCGAAATCATAAAAGTGAATTTCGCACCCTTTCCGACTTCACTTTCTACCCAAATTTCTCCGTTATGTAACTCTACAATCTTTTTGGAAATAGCCAACCCTAAGCCACTTCCGATTGGTTTTTTAATGGTTTGATCTTCTGCTTGAAAAAACTTATCAAAAATCAAGCGTTGGGAATGCTTATCGATTCCAGCACCATTATCTTGCACACTGATATAAATATTAGACATTTTTAACATATATAATCTTGTTTTCGTACAATTTATTAGGCTATTTTCCTGAAATTGTAAAGTCCACAAGCTGTTTTCATAAGATTTTCTCTGAATCCGAATCTGTAAT
>NZ_JAYFUL010000053.1:0-37919 GCF_034928825.1 Arcicella aquatica
TCTCTTAAAATATTTAGAATTCTTCAAATTCGACTTTAGAAAATTAGGAATGGAAAATTATAGCGTTCTATAAAATTGACCATTAAAAAGAGGCTATCCTTTTGGGACAGCCTCTTTTTTAGTTAATAGTCGATTATTACTTCACCGACAACACTTTAAATTCTGTTCTACGGTTTAGCTGATGCTCTTCCTCTGTACAGTTTACACCATCAGCACATTTGTTTACTAGCTGACTTTCGCCATAACCTTTCGCGACAATTCTGGATGGAGCAATCCCCTTTGAAATGATATAGGCTACTGCTGCATCTGCTCTTCGTTGCGATAATTTAGCATTGTATTCTGCTGTTGCTCTGGAGTCAGTATGCGAACCTAATTCTAGCTTAATAGTTGGGTTATCATTTAAGATTTGTACGATTTTATCTAATTCTGGCGAAGCATCACTTCTAATATTAGCTTTATCTAAATCATAATAAATTGGTGCGATTTGGAAGATTTTCGTAATCTCTTTTCCTACTTCTGGCTTATCTAATTTTATTGATGCATAGAAAGTAGTATCTGTTTCCGCTTTGGTTAAAAGTTCTAAAGGTATTGATTTCCCAACCATCGTAAAGGGCTCACGCTTGGTAAAATAACCATTCTTTTCAGTTACAATCGTGTAAGATTTATCTTCTTCCATTTTCACCTTGCCAAACGTACCTTCTGCTTTGGTATAAATCTCATCAATCGCTTGATTAGTTGAATTATCAATAATTGCCACCTTTACTTCGTCAAGGGGCTGATTATTCATATCGGTAATGCTTCCTGCCAAAAAGTAACGGATAATTTTCTTTTTAGGCGTTTCTTTAGCAATTACTGGTACATCGTACTTTTTATCAGGCTGTGTATTTTCGTAATAATAAATATCGTCATCTCCTTTCCCTGAATCTCGGTTTGAGGCAAAATATCCTTTTGTAGAATCAATGGCTACTAACCCAAAATCATCAAACCGGGAATTCAATGGAATCCCTAAATGCTCTACCGTGATTTCTCCATTTTTACGAACAGCCATAAATAAGTCTAAACCGCCTAGTCCTGCATGTCCATCTGAAGAGAAATATAATTTTCCATCCGAAGAAACATAAGGGAACATTTCATCACCAGCGGTATTAATATCTGAGCCTAAATTAATGGCTCTGCCGAATCTTCCTGCATTATCAATATTAGCACGATATAAATCTATTCCTCCTTTTCCTCCAGCACGGTTAGACCCAAAATAAAGTGTTTTATTATCGGCCGAGAAAGACGGACAACCGTCCCAAGCTAGTGAGTCAGACACTGAAATCATTTCGGGTTCTGTCCAAACGCCATCTATATTTTTTGAAATGTATAAATCTACATCTGGTGATTCGTCCGAACGCTTGCCTGCATTTCCTCTAGCAAACACCATCGTTTTACCATCTTTAGAAAATGTTGGCGTTCCTTCATTCGCATTATTTTTAAAGATTGTCGTGCTAAAAAGCGAAGGGTTTCCTAATTCGGTTGGACTGTTCAGCGAAGCTCTGTATAATCCTAAGTAAGGCAAGCCATTATTTTTATAGATAATATCTTTGCGTGAAGCCGTAAAAATCAAATCATTTCCTTGAATAATGGGTGCAAATTCTGCTCCTGTAGAATTAATATTCAATGGCTTTAATTCAATATACGTTTTTTTATTGGCCAAAGCCTCTACTTCTTCTAACTGGTCTATTTCTGCCTGTGCTTTGTTTTTATATATTTTACTAGGCACGCCAGAAAGGTATTTCTCTAGATTTTGGGCAGCTTCTTGGTATTTACCCTGCATTTTCTGAGTAGTCGCTAAATGATAACGCAAATCATTTTCTCTACTCCCAGCAGCCAATGCTTTTTCGTAATATTCACCTGCGAGAATCGCACGATTGGATAATCGATAAGACTCCGCAATTAAATAATTTGTTTTACCCAATTCGTAATTTGCTGCAGATGCCTTTTGTAATTCTTTAATGGCTAGTTCATATTCACCATTGTCAAATTTTTTCTGACCTTTTTTAAACGATTGTAATGCTGAATTACAGCTATTCAACAAGATAACCGCTGCGAAAAGAGATATAAGTTGACGAAATTTTTGCATAGTTTTCTTTAAGAGAATTGATTTGATTAATCTGAGAACCTCGTATCTGGGCATTCAGCTCATTACTAAGTTTCAACTTTAATTATTGTCTTTGCTTGGTATTAATATAAAACTGAAAACATTCAGCATTACGGTAAATATAACCATTTTATAAACGAGTTTTTGTCTAAAATGATTGTACTTAATAGATTTTAATTTAGCGTGAGGAATCAAAGCAAACTAAAATCTAAAAAATCACCTCTACGAGCCATCTGTTTTATCTAAAAACACGCTATGATTTACCTATAAATGCTACTAAAAAAATCATCAAAAAAAATATTTACAAATTTGTACTTTAATAAGTATCTAAAATATAAAATTTATTGTACCTTTGCGAGCCTTTTACTAAAAGGTAGTATTTAAGTTTCTGAAAGTGAATAACTTATTTTTTATTTAGTAATATTTTACCTCACGAACAAGTAGCTTAAAAAATTTATTTTACAGCAGTGATGTTGCAATATTTTAACTAAGACATCTGCGATTTAGAACAGACAATATTTCTAAAATCGTTGATAAAATTAACAATGAGAAAGCGAATCGAAAAAGAAGATTTGGGCTTCGAAAGAAGACAACAAACTCGTGAAAGAAAAGACGAGTTAAGCCGCGAATTAGGACGTGAAGTGCCTGCAAGAAGGACTTACGGAGGTGATGCAGAACGCAGACCACAGGGTGAAAAAAGAGAGTTTAGCTCTGAACGCCGTGATTTTAAACCACAAGGTGAAAGAAGAGAATTCAACTCAGGGGAACGTCGTGAATTCAAACCACAAGGCGAAAGAAGAGAATTTAACGCTAGTGAACGTCGTGAGTTCAAACCACAAGGTGAAAGAAGAGAATTTAACTCGGGTGAGCGTCGTGAGTTCAAACCACAAGGCGAAAGAAGAGAATTTAACGCTGGAGAGCGTCGTGAATTCAAACCACAAGGTGAAAGAAGAGAATTCAACTCAGGAGAGCGTCGTGAGTTCAAACCACAAGGTGAAAGAAGAGAATTCAACTCAGGGGAACGTCGTGAATTCAAGCCACAAGGTGAAAGAAGAGAATTTAACGCTGGTGAACGTCGTGAATTCAAACCACAAGGTGAAAGAAGAGAATTTAACTCGGGTGAGCGTCGTGAATTTAAACCACAAGGCGAAAGAAGAGAATTTAATTCGGGTGAACGTCGTGAATTCAAACCACAGGGCGAAAGAAGAGAATTTAACTCAGAACGTCGTGAGTTCAAACCACAAGGTGAAAGAAGAGAATTTAATTCGGGTGAACGTCGTGAATTCAAACCACAAGGCGAAAGAAGAGAGTTCAACTCAGGGGAACGTAGTGAGTTCAAACCACAAGGCGAAAGAAGAGAGTTTAACTCTGGCGAACGTCGTGAGTTCAAACCACAGGGTGAAAGAAGAGAATTTAATTCGGGCGAACGTCGTGAATTCAAACCACAAGGTGAAAGAAGAGAATTCAATTCTGGTGAACGTCGTGAGTTCAAACCACAAGGTGAAAAAAGAGAATTTAACTCAGAGCGTCGTGATTTTAAACCACAAGGTGATAAACCAGCTTTTGAACGCAAAGAGTTTGTAGATAAAAGAAAACCTGTTGGCAAAAGATTTGATAAAGGAGACTTTAACAAACCACGCCCAGATGCAGGAAGTTTTGAAAAAAAAAGTAGAAGCGAAAGACCCGAAAAAACATTTGGTTCAGCCAAAGCAAATTTTGGAGGCGACAATCTATTTAAAGCACACAGACCTGTAGAACAGTCTGATAAATGGACGCCAAGCTACAAGCTTGATAAATACAAAGACGCTGCTCCTAAAAAAGTGCAGAAATTGATTGAAAAATCAGAGAAGCAATCATTAGAGGTACGTTTGAATCGTTATATTGCTAACTCTGGTGTTTGTTCTCGTCGCGAAGCTGATGATTTAATCAAAGCGGGTGAAATCAGAGTAAATGGTGCGGTAGTTACTGAAATGGGGTATCAAGTAAAGCCAGGGGATATTGTTAAGTACGGTAGTAAAAAGTTGAATCGTGAGAAAATGGTTTATGTGTTGGTAAACAAACCTAAAGATTTTATCACTACAACTGAAGACCCTAACGACCGTAAAACTGTAATGGATTTAGTGAAAAATGCTTGTGAAGAACGTATCTACCCTGTAGGTCGTTTGGATAGAAACACGACAGGTCTATTATTGTTAACAAACGATGGTGAATTAGCAGATAAATTGACTCACCCTTCAAACGAAATTGAAAAATTATACCAAGTAGAATTGGATAAGCCTTTAACACAAGAGCATTTCGAGAAAATTAAAGGAGGTATTACTTTAGAAGACGGTGAAATAAAAGCGGATGATTTAGGAATTGTTACGCCAGATGGAATGGTAGTAGGTATCAAAATCCACTCGGGTCGTAATAGAATTGTTAGACGTATTTTTGAATCATTAGGATACGAAGTATTGAAACTTGACAGAACTACTTTTGCTGGCTTAGACAAAAAAGATTTACCAAGAGGAACTTGGCGTTTCTTGTCAGAAAGAGAAGTAGTGAAATTGAAGTTTTTTAAATAGTAGCTTTCAGACTTCGGATATCGGATGTAGGCTTTATAGAATTATGATAAAAGCTTTGCAGGATTTTCTGCGAAGCTTTTATTTTTACGAGTATTTCTTAATAAAGTTTCTGTTATTAATAGAGCTTTCATATCAATAGAAATAGCAGAAATTACCCGTAGCGGTAACCCTCGCGGTTACCGTTTATTGTATCAGCACCAGACGGTAACCGCAAGGGTTACCACTACGTATTTTATGCAAAAAAACATACTCATTAAAAAAGCCACTGAATTTGATTCAGCGGCTTTTTTAATATCAAAACAATTTTTATAAAACTTGCTAAAGCAAAGACTTAAAGCCGAAAGCTGACATCCGAAGTCCGAAAGCTCCTTATTACAAATTCATTAACGACTCTCTGCGTCTCATTTTTCCTGCTGGAATACCAAACATCATTTTGAAACGACGACAGAAATATGCAGTATCTTTATAACCTACATCAGCACCGATGGCACGAATAGATTTCTTAGAAGTTCTTAACAAACCTACGGCAGCTTCCATTCTTTGATATTCGATATAATCTTGTGGATTGATACCTGTCAACATCTTGAAATATTGCCCAACGTAGTCTTCAGAAACGTTTGCAACGTTTGCTAATACTTTATTTGACAAGTCTCCACCGATATTATCTTTGATATAAGCAAAGATGTCAATTAAGCGTGGATCTTTGAAATAAGTACTGTTTGTTGCTAATTGTTCAACAAACAAACGGTTTTTGATGATGTAACGAATAATTTCGATAACAATCTCTTCCGTTTTAATTTTAATAACACGTCCTTTTCCAAGGATATCCGTCATATCTTCTTTCAAAATTTCCGCTAACATGTGTGCTAGTTTGTCGTCTCTTTTGATTAAGAATGGAGGAATATCTAAAGAAGTAAAGAAGTTTACCGAATCAAAAACTTTTGCTTCAAAAGCAACCATCCCGAAAGAGTTTTCGATTTGGCCAATTCTTGATGGTTCAAGGTTATATTCAAAATAAGACTCTCTGTGAGTCATAAATTCTTCATTTGAAATAGCCTTTGGTTTATCAGCACTACCATACGTTATCGAAAGCATCTTACCTCCAGGGATAAAAAGCATGTCGCCAACCTCAGCATGGATAGCCTCTTCACCAAAAGAAACCTCACCGTTGTACAAAATCAAGAGTGTATTTTCTACATCATAAAAGTTTTTGATACGGATAGGTTGTAATATTCTAATGTTACGTGACTTAATAAACTTCACGCCGAGCGATTCTATTATCTTATTATAATCTTCCATTTTGCATCGTAATTTGGGTAATTGGAATTATAGAGCATTTAATTTTGGACAAAACTAATAAATCCATGTAAAATTCCAAAATTAAATGTAAAAAAGTCTTATATAATTATTTTACGGTAAAATAGTTCCGCTATTCAAATTTATTGTAATATCCTAAGAATTGAAAATTTGTTAGATTTTTTTTTCAAAATTTAATATTTGGAATTTTAGGGGATTTCTATAAAAACAATTATTTTAAAAAAAAATGATGCTCTCCAAAACACTATAACTATAGAAAGAACTTGCGTTTTTTAAGAAAATCAAGTTATATTTCTTCTTCAAATATTACAAAAAATTACTGAAGATTCCAGAAACCTTTGAGTAATTATTTTTAAATAATTGGAAGATTAAAACTAAGTAATATTTCTTATCAAAAAAGGCATTTAATAGGTATAAAATCGCAAATATATACAAAGCTAAAAACTGATAATATTTACTTTAAATATCATAAAAAGGAAATAAACTATCCAGCCTTCAAATTATACTATTTAGGGCATGGAGATAATCAATGCTGCTGTGTAAAGGTTTGTAAGGTCTCTTTAGTAAAACTACTCAGTACAAGTTTTCCACTGATTTCTGCCCTTTCCTCTAAAAGTGTATCCCAATGGTCAGTATTTTTCCAAAAGATTTTCTTTAACGCTGTTAGCGCTGCTGGATTGTAGGAAGATAGGCGTGTGGCCAAATCAATGATGGCTTTGTCCATTTCATCTACCGTTTCGAATACCTCCATAAATAAGCCTTTTTCTTTTGCCCAATTAGCCGAAAAAAAATCTGTGGCATTCAACGCCAATGTGGCAAATGAGGAAAGTCCTATTTTTCGTTCAACGGCAGGTTCAATCACGGCAGGAATTATTCCTATTGTTAGCTCACTTAATTTGATGGCAGCAAACTTGGTTGCCAAACAATAATCAGCAGTAGCGGCTAGGCCTACCCCTCCTCCAATAGCCTTCCCTTGAATGCGTCCAATAATTATTTTAGGAGATTTTCTACAAGCATTAATCACTTTTGCAAAACCTGTAAAAAATATTTTGCCAGCATCTCTATCATTGATTGCCATCAATTCATTAAAATCTGCTCCCGAACAAAAAGTTCTCTCTCCTTCACTTTGCAGAATAATGATTTGTACTTCCTCTTGTTCCCCTAAGTTTTCTATGGCTATTGCTAATTCTTCCAAAAGTACAATAGACATTGAATTAGTAGGCGGATTACCAAACACGAGCTTTACCACACCCAATCCTAGTGGCTCTATCCTAATGCTATGCATTTTAGGTTGTTGCATAATAAAATTATTTTTAGATATTACATCATTATTTCTATTTCAATATTATTAAATTACAACAATCTAAAGGAATAATTTTATATTATAACAGTTTTTTATCATAAGAAATTATGACAAAAAAGCCCTTTTTATTTCCATTTAAACAATCTCAACAAACAATTTAACATTAAAAATGTACAAATCAGAACAATTAACATTAGTCCGACAAACTGCCAAAGAATTTGCCGAACGTAAAATAAGGCCTCATATCATGGAATGGGACGAAGCCCAGACTTTCCCGATTGAATTAATGAAACAATTGGGCGAACAAGGTTTCTTGGGTGTACTCGTCCCCGAAGAATATGGCGGAGCAGGTTTAGGCTACCACGAATACGTTGCCATTATCGACGAAATCGCACAGGTTTGTGGCTCAATCGGCTTGTCGGTTGCTGCTCATAATTCACTGTGCACCAATCATATCTTACAATTTGGTTCAGAAATTCAAAAAAAGCAATATTTACCCCAACTTGCTTCTGGTAATTTTATTGGTGCATGGGCCTTGACCGAAGCCAACACGGGTTCAGACTCCGCTAGAATGCAGTGTGTGGCTCGTCGCAAAGGAGATAATTATATCATCAATGGCGCTAAATGTTGGATTACACACGGTAAATCGGGCGACATAGTCGTTGTAATGACACGTACAGGAGAGTCTGGAACAAAAGACAACGCTACCGCTTTTATTGTAGAACGTTCAAACCCTGGGTTGAAATTTGGCAAGAAAGAAAATAAATTGGGTATGCGTGCTTCTGAAACGGCCGAGGTGATTTTGGAAGATTGTATTGTACCATCATCTGCCCGCTTAGGAAATGAAGGCGATGGTTTTAAGCAAGCCATGAAGATTTTAGATGGTGGTAGAATTTCTATCGCTGCCCTTTCGTTGGGTATTGCCAAAGGTGCAATGGCAGCTGCGGCTCGTTATGCACAGGAACGTCAACAATTTGGACAAGCTATTGCCAATTTTCAAGGCATCAGTTTTAAATTGGCAGAAATGGCGACTAAAATTCATGGAGCAGAATTGATGACGCACCATGCAGCCGACCTTAAAATGGAAGGTACACATTTAACCAAAGAGGCCGCCATGGCAAAATTTTACGCTTCAGAAGTAGCTGTAGAAGTAGCGACGGACGCTGTGCAAATATTTGGTGGGTATGGTTATACCAAAGATTTTCCTGTTGAAAAATTCTATCGTGATGCCAAACTTTGTACCATTGGTGAAGGAACATCCGAAATTCAAAAAATTGTCATTGCCAGAGAGGTATTAAAAGAGTATCCTATTATTTAATCAATTATCCTCTGCATATTAAAAATATATGCAGAGGATAATTTTTAAGTAATTTATTTCTATCTCAAAAAGTTTTATGCTATTTAGGCGTCAGCATTTAGTGAAATTCCACTGTTTGAGCGATAGCGAGTCGGTTCGCCGATGCGATTGGAATTTCTTGACTTTCTTTTGCGGTCCGCCGCGCGGTTACTTTTCTTGTGTCAAGACAAGAAAAGTAAGGTCTTACGAAATGAAATATTGTTTTTGGGATATTAACCAAATATAATTCCCACACATATTCTAAGTATTATTCCACTCTTGCAATTATTTAGCCTTTCTTCTTCTTAATTTTGTAATCGATTAATTAACAACTAAACCGTAATTGATTCTATTACAAATGTTAAAGATTCTTAGACAACCCTATCCGCATAACGATTCTACTAGACGCAAGCTTTTTTTGTCGTTCGGGGCAGGTATTTTCATTTCATCTTTCTTAATTTTCTTCGAGCCATTTGGTATTGCCAATTGGCAGAATCCTCAAAAAAACTTATTACTCTCAGGCTTTGGCATCATTACTACTGCGATGATGCTTTTTATCTATTTTGGTATTCAAAGGCTTTTTCCAAAGTTTTTTCAAGAAGAACAGTGGACTGTCGGGAGAGAGATATTCATGGTAGCACTCAATTTTTGCTCAATTACGGCTATCAACATCCTTTACTCACAACATTATTTCTCTAATGGTTTTAATCTATTGGGCTTTATTTCAATGATTATTTACACTTTTGTGCTGGGCGTTTTTCCTGCCACAGCGATTATTTTAATCAATTACATTTATTATTTAAAACAATACAGTAAACCTCCGCAACCTAGTCATCTTCCCGAAAAACACGCAATACATGATGAGTCAGATGAAATAAACCTGATTGCCGAAAATGGAAAAGACAAAATTCAATTGAATACTGATTCGTTTTATTACATTGAATCAAGTGATAACTATTCTACCGTGGTATTTAAACAAAACGAAGATTTTAAAAAGGATTTAATCAGAAGTAGCTTAACCCGTTTAGAAAGTCAGACACAACAAAAACAAATTGTTCGTTGTCATCGCTCTTTTATTGTGAATCTCGACAAAGTTGAACGTGTTTCGGGCAATGCCCAAGGCTATAAATTACACCTTACCGAAAGCAATTTTATCATTCCTGTAGCCCGCAGATACTCTCAGATTGTCTATGAATTAAAATAGTAAACTTAGTTTTGCTCATGTACTTCTGTCAGGATTTCACTTACTTCTTTTCTAATCTCTGACATTGGTTTCATAAAGCTATTGTTCATAATACTAAAAATTAACACTTTACCTTTTTTAGTAACCAAATAACCACTTAGATTATAATTATTGCTAAAAGAACCCGATTTAGCAAAAATGAATGGCTTTTCTGTAGACGATAAACTTTTCAACGTACCCGATTTGCCAGCGGCTGGTAAAAGCTGAAAAAGTCTTTCTTGTGGCACGATTTGGTAAATATTTTGCAATAATTTCACTATACTTCTTGGTGTGAATAAATTATAACGTGAAAGTCCAGAGCCATCTACCCATCTTGAAACATCTGGCAAGTCTGTCATAAATTTCTTTTTCACGGCATCAATCCCTTTGCTTACATTCAATTCTCCCGTCAAAGCATCAGCATTCAGTACCATTAGATGTTCTGCAATCATGTTATCACTTACATGTAACATTCTTTTGTATAAACTATCTGCGGGAAGGCTATAAAATGTTTTGGCAGATTTATTCAAGGCTTTATTAATCAAAGTCACTTCTTTTTTTAATGTATCGCTCAATAGAGCAACAGTAATATCTAAACCAGTTTTGAAGGGTACATCTTGTTCAAAAGTAGGCTTCATTTTTTGAAGGCTTGGATGACTAAACAAATTAGCGCCTAGGTCACGCTGAATAGAAAAGCTATTGGTATTCGACCATTCGTACACTTTATTTTCAAAGAATTTTGGTGATACATTTAATGTATTTTGTCCATTAGCTTTGAATCTTACAACATTTCCATGAATAGGAAATCCTGATATTTCAGCCGCATAATCATCATTATAATCATCCCAAGCCCAGCCTTGTCCAAAAAATGAACCTGTGAAATTATCATTAGAGAAGTATATTTTCTCAGGGCGACTTTTCAAAAAATCATATCCTTTGCTTTTAGCTAAATCTGGATGAAGGAAAGAAGGGTCTCCCGTTCCCCAAACAATTAAAGAATCGCCAGTAACTTGATAATGAAAAGCAGGAATAGAATCTCCTAAGGTTTTTAGACTAGCATAAAAAGTAAAGAGCTTGGTATTGGAAGCAGGCATAAAAAAACGATTTGCCTCTTGTTCAAATACAGTCTTTTGTTCGGTTATATCATAAAAAACAACACCTGTTTGGTTTTGAGAAAACACTTCTGATTGTTGAATTAATCGAGCAGTGGATTTCATCCGTACTTTGCTAGTACTGCACGAAAAAGAAATAATAACTACCAAAAACATCAAACAAGTAAGGAAACGCTTCATAAACATCAAATAATTTTAGGGATTATGCTGATAACATTGAGGAAATCAACGGAAAATACACATTTTTCCTACACCAAAATCATAAAGCAAGATATATTGTTTTGTGTGATTCTCAGTCTAGAATGTGTCCAAAAGTATTTTCTTCATTACCTTTGTAGTGCTATAACTTAGTCTTGGTAAAACTCCTAGGCTAAATTTCAGTTATCTAATTAGATTAATATTATTCCATAAAATATTTCGTAATCATAAAATGTCTGTAAAATATTTTCATCTCACAGTAAAAGAAATCATCGACGAAACGCCCGATACAAAAACCTTTACTTTTTGGCACCCTGTACATCAATCTGTTAGTTACAAAGCTGGTCAATTTCTTACGTTAATACCTGTTATTAATGGACAAAAAGTGCGTAGAAGTTACTCTATGTCAAGTTCGCCTAATAAAGATGCTTCTATTGCAGTAACTGTAAAGCGTGTACCTGGTGGTTTAGTGTCTAATTATCTGTGCGACTCAGTAAAAGTAGGTGATGCTATCGAGGTGATGGAACCGATGGGGCATTTTGTGGTTGAACCAAACCCGATGAAAGAGCGTACTATCGTGCTTTTTGGTGGAGGGTCTGGAGTTACGCCTTTGATGTCTATTCTGAAATCTGTTTTACCTGTAGAACAAGGCTCAAAAGTATATTTGGTATATGGCTCAAGAAGTGAGGAAGATATTATTTTCAGAAAACAATTAATCGAATTAGAGCTAAAATATGAAGGTCGGTTCAAAGTATTACACATACTTACGAAGCCTTCTTATACTTGGACGGGCTACAAAACACGTATCAATCAAGCATCAGCGGTAATTTTCTTGAAGCAAGACCTTGCTATTGATATTGCCAAAGCTGAATACTACCTATGCGGACCAGAAGGAATGATGGAACAAGTAGAAAATGCGTTGAAGATGTTTAATGTCTCTACGGAAAATATTCATAAAGAACATTTTGGAAGTGTAGGTTCACATGAAATCCTTGTAGAGGAAGAAGATGATTCTATCAAAGCACAAACTGTGACGATTCAATACGAAGGCAATGAATATGAAGTACTGGTAAAGCCCCATGAAACGATTCTGGAGGCTGCCTTGCGTGAAGATATTGATTTGCCATATTCGTGTCAGGCAGGGATGTGTACTGCTTGTTTAGGTAAATGTGTGGCTGGAAAAGTACACATGGACGAAGAAGACGGACTTACGGAGAAGGAAATTAAACAAGGCTATATCCTTACTTGTGTATCTCACCCAAAAACGGCTGGGGTTGTTATTGAGGTTGAGTAGGTTATACAACTAGTTTATATAATTTTTAAAAGGTTGATATTAGAAGCGATTAGTGCTTTCAATATCAACCTTTTTATTTTATACTCATTGATTTTTCATCTGAAAGCCGATCTCCGAAAGCTGATTGCTTTTTTTACCCGCTGATTTTCGGAGATTTAAAACCGCAGATTAACGCTGATTTTTAAAAGCTAAAATCCGAAAGCTGATTGCTCAATGCTTAACTGCCTTTTTAATAAAATATCCCAACCCCACCATAGACACCAATATTAATCCAAAAATGATAAATTGAATGCTACTTCCCTGACTTGGGTGTTCAATCAGTTTACGAATTTCCTGTGCCTGTGTTCCTAGCCAGATAGAAAGGATTGTACGAGGCAACATACCAAGGAAGCCTGCTGTAAGAACGTTTTTCAACTTTGTTCCTGAAAAAGAGAATAATACATTAGTAACTGCAAAAGGCAAAACAGGCGACAGGCGAGCTAATAAGATAATCTTGAATTCATCTTTTTGAAGATTGTCAAGTATCTCTCTTACTTTGGGTTTCTCAGAGATTTTACTCAAGAATCTTCCCCCGTCTATCAATTTTGCCATTTTAAAACCTAAGTAGGATGCTATCCAATAGCTAATAGCAATGGGAATAAGGGCATTCCAGCCTAAAAAATAGCCACTTAGCAACGCAATAAACGTAGTAGGCGTAAGGGCAAAAGCCATGCTAAAGCATGAAGCAACGTATACTAATACCCATTGTAAGATTGTGAATTGTTGCACTACTTGCTCATGCGTAATCAGCCAATAACTAATACTGGAACTAGCAAAAATGGGCATTAGACCCAAAAAGAAAGTATATATAATAGAAAAAGTATTTTTCTGGAAAAAATCTAACATTTCACAAAGATAGATACCTAAAGAGCATATATAAAATAAAGGTGGTTATTGTGTAAATTTTAAAGTCACAATTCACCACTCAAGATTCACAACTCTTACGCAGTAGTCATTCTACAAAGAACTTAGAAATTAGTAAATTTTATCGGTAGTAAATCTCCAATAGATTCTGTCACTAATATCTGGTTGTTGGCACCCAACATAATAAAGCGAATGGGCTCTTTTTGACGAACTTCATATTCCAACATCGCCTGTCGGCAAGCACCACAAGGAGAAACTCCTCTGAAAACATCTCCTTTACCCGGACGAGCTATCACAGCAATGGATTTAATTGTACGTTCTGGATAGTTGGCACCCACCCAAAATATAGCCGATTGTTCTGCACAAGAACCAGAAGGGAAGGCAGCATTTTCTTGATTATTCGCCATTACGATGGTATCATCATCTAACAAAATGGCGGCTCCAACATGGAAATTAGAGTAAGGAGCATACGATTTATAGGTAGCTTTTCGGGCTTCGTTCAACAGTTTGTTTTCTTGTACAGATAACTCTGTATCGTTGTTGTATGTTTCGAGGGTAATTGTCAAATTAAGTTTCTGCATATCAGTTTATTCGGTATATTTTCATTAGTTTTTTTGATGGGGAAAATTATAACGAAAAAACACTTTGAAAAAGTTCATAAGAATATCGAAAAGATGATTTTTTATGAGAAAGCATGTTGTTTAATAGGCTATTTTATCGTTATTCTTTTAGAATTACCAATTAAATAACATGATTACCAAATGATAAATTGGTAAAATAATATGTTTTAAAATATCTTTGTAAATGAAGCTGTTTAAACTTTCCGTTTCTGAGGTGAAAGTATTGTATTTTTGAATTGATTTTTTCAACATTTGCGAAGCATAGCATCGCTACGTTGAGTAAATTTTGGAACAAGCTATTCTAAAAGACTTAGTTTAATCCGAAAAGGAAAGTTTAAACAGCTTCAATATTGTTCTATTATTAATTAATAAGATTCTTAACCTAAAGATGAAATTAAACCAATTGACGTTTACAAGATTCATTGCTGCCATCTTAATTGTATTTTTTCATTTCGGTAATAATACTATTTTAGCTTCTAGTAGTATAACGTCCCCTATTGTTAAGCAAGCAAATCTTGGAGTAAGTTATTTCTTTATTCTTTCGGGTTTTGTAATGATGATTGCTTATTCACACAAAAAATTAGATTTTAAACAGTACTATCTTAACCGATTTGCAAGAATATTCCCAGCTTATTTTTTTTCTTTACTACTTATTCTTCTTTATCAAATTATCCATCATTTTCCAATTAATTGGCGAGCATTTTTATTGAATATTTTTGCCATACAGGCATGGTTTCCTGGTTATGCTACAAGTTTTAATTTTACAGGCTGGTCTCTTTCTATAGAAGTTTTTTTCTATTTGTGCTTTCCAATCTTCTTACATTATTTTTACCAAAGGTTTCACAAGAAAATAATCCTTATAAGTATAATTCTTGTATGGACCGTCACACAGTTATTTTTTCATTATTTTCTACATACCTTCTATAAAAGTGATTCATCTTTTAGTCACGATTTGCTTTTTTATTTTCCTTGTATGCACTTGAGTAGCTTTCTTGTTGGCAACGTAACGGGTATTTTTTATTTGTATGTAGTTGAAAAAAAAGGGCACTCTGATTTTTATCAATTGTTATTATTTTTTTTACTGGTTTTACTTTACTTATTATTAAAGTATCCACCACCAGTAAATTTCCATAATGGATTACTTGCAATATTATTTGTGCCAATCATCCTTTCTCTATCGTTAGTTGAAAAGTCTATGCCAATCCTTACCAGTAAGTTTTCTGTTTTCTTAGGAGAAATTAGTTATGGTATTTACATTCTTCAATATCCAGTAGTTGTCTATTCTCCAGCAATTTTCAAACGTGTAGGGATTCCTGACGGATTTTATTCATACCTTTTATGCTTATGTATAATATCGGCTTTAAGTTATTTCTTTTTAGAACAACCTTTGCGTAGATTCATAAGTAATGGTTTTAGATGGAATAATTTACCCAAAGGCAATACAAAAAAGACCTTTGGGTAAAACTATGAGGATGCCTGATTACTCTTTTTTATCTGTTGTTGAATTAATTCTTTCGGCTGAAGTTTTCTCTACTTTCTTGCCTACTTCTTCCATTAAGCGTAAGCCTAATAATCCACTCAAGGCTCCGTTTTGGTCGTTTGAACCACCCGTAATTAAAATATCTGGCATTACCTTTATTTTCTCTTTACCGATGCTTTCGGTGATTTTCAATTGCGTAAAGTTTCCTTCACCCATTGCTGAAACAGCCAATTTATACGCTTCGGCATCGGCCTTACCAATCGCCAAGATTTTTTCAGCTTCGGCAGTACCCGTTTTACTGATTTTTTCGGCTTCGGCATTCGCAATCAATTTGATACGTTCTGATTCCGCACTTGCTTGTACCCTCACTCTTTCTGCCTCCGCTCCTGCTTGTAGTTTTAAACTTTGGGCTTCACCCTGTGCTTTTTTCACAGATGCATCGGCTACTCTTTCTGCAATCACTACGCCTTGGTCGGCTTTAACAATGTCTTTCTGAATATCCGCAATGGCTGTTTCTTTCTCTAATGCTTGTCGTGTTTCTTGAGCCATCTTTTGTGTTTCATAGGTTACTTTTTGTTCCTCCGCCAATTTTCGGTCAGTAAGGGTTTTCATCAACGATTCTGGTGGTACGATATCACCAATCAAAGTATCCACAGCATTTACATTATATTGTGAAAGCACTTCTGCAATATATCTTCTGGCAGTTTCCTGACGCTCTTTTCTTGACCCTAGAAATGAAATCACATCAGAATCCTGTGCTGAGTTTCTAAAATAGTTACCAATCGTTGGTTCCAACACTTGGCTTACAAGGTTGTTCATATTACCGAAACGAGCTATCACTTTAGGGGCTTCGTAGTTGGGAATGTGGATAATCTGCGAAACATCTAAATTAAAAGGGAAACCATCTTTAGAACGAACTGTTATTGTTGACAGGTTCTTATCTAATTGGTGCGATTCCGACCTTGCACTTGCCCAGTTTAACACCAAGTTGGTAGTGGGTACTACTTCTATTTTCTGTACATAAGTATTTACAGGATATTTCCCTGGACCAAATGGTTCTGCCCAAACACCTTTGTAGCCTTTGGAAACAATGTTTCCATGTTTAAATTCCGTTCCGCTAACGTCAATCCCTTCTTCCCCAACGTAAGAAATCACTACGCCTACATTACCAATCGGGATTTCGGTCATGTGTATTTCTTCTACTTTCACAAACCAAGGATTGAGGTTATAAGAACCCGCTAAAATTACTTGTTGCTGTAGCCCTCTATTGCCGCCCTTACTCAGGAATGCATCAGCATTTTGGAAGTTATTATGTCCTTCGATAGACTTACCAGCTATCTGACCTGCTTCAATTGATGCCCCGTCCATGGTAGTGATAATGCCCACCATATTTTCATGAATTTCGGTAATGTCTGTAATGACGACTTCAAACAAAAAAGTATTAATCCTATAAGACCCCGCCGTGATTACTGCCGTTTGTCGTCCTTTTCTACCACCATTCTTCAAGAACGATACGGTATCCTGAAACCCATCACACTCAATCTTTCTGGCAAGGATAGAACCCGTTTCAAGCTCCTTCCCATCTTTTGCTAAAATCAACCCTATTTGTCCCGTTGGAATAATAGTAAGGGGTTGAAGTTTAATATCATATTGCCAAATCCAATACCAAAAATAAATACCAGGTGCCAAGGGTTCGGCTTGATATCCTGCTTCACCTTCGGTGGCAATGATTCGTCCTTCGGGTAAAGATTTCTTATCCCCAAACAGTACGAATTTCTTGGTAACTAGCCCAATTTTGTCTTCTGGAATAATAATGATGCCCAACAAGCGAAAAATAAATTTGTAGAAAACTAAGCAAAGCAAAGGAACTGCGATGCTAATAACAGTGGCAATAGGAACTTCCATTTTTTATATCTATTTTGGTTAAATTGTGAACTGAAATATTAAAGTTCATGGACCAAATTTGATAAAAAGAATGTCAGAATATCCCAAATTGTGAAGAATGGTTAGGCGGTGGCTTAAATGGATTTAGGGTATTTTAGGTTGCAAAACATTCCTCCTTTGACGTAGTTAATTGGGTTATTTATTCCTCTTATCTATAAAAAGGTTAAGTTAGTCGAAATATATTGAGATTACGAAGTAAGACGGGACAAAAGCATATACATTATAAAGTAACTTTATAGAAAATTAGAATAGCAAAAAATATTCATACATACGTAATATGAAGCAAAAAAATACGCTCTCAATGGTATCTGTTGGGGCTTCAATCTGTTTAGCATTGGCTGGTTGTCATAGTAAGAAACCTCAAGACTCTAATAAAAAAGAAGATCAGCCTGCCATTGTTGATGTCATCATCGCAAAAAAACAAAGTATTAGTTCAAATGTTGAAGCCAACGGTTCTATTATAGCCAATGAATTCGTAGAACTACACACAGAAGTGAGTGGTCGTATTACTTATCTTAATATTCCCGAAGGCAACGTTGTAACACAAGGAACGGTATTAGCCAAAATCAACGATGCGGATTTACAAGCTCAGCTCGCTAAAACAAAGGTATTACTGGATTTAGCCGAAAAAACAGAGAAACGTTTAGGCAAGCTTTTATCAATTAATGGTATTAGCCAAGGCGAATATGATACTGCCTTGAACCAAGTAAATAGCCTAAAGGCAGATTTGGCTTATACTCAAGTGTTAATCGATAAAACTGTATTAAAAGCACCATTTACTGGCGTGGTTGGTCTTCGTCAGATAAGCTTAGGGGCTTTTGTTTCAGCTACTACCATCATTGCTACTATTCAACAAGTAAATAAATTGAAAGTTGACTTTACTGTCCCTGAAGAGTATTCTCCACTCATCCGTAAAGGAAGTGTTGTAGAGGTTGAAGTAGAAGGACAAAGAGACGGTCGTTGTAAAGCTGTGGTTGTAGCCCGCGAACCGCAAATCAACCAAACTACCCGTAATTTACTGGTGCGCGCCTTGTTGACAAACTGCAATGCCAACCCCGGTACTTTTGCAAAGGTATATTTTAGCGCAGGTCCAGCACAAAATAGTATCTTGATTCCTACCAATGCGATTATCCCAGATGATAAAACAAAAAGATTGGTCATTGTAAAAGATGGCAAAGCTAGTTATGTAGTAGTAGAGACTGGTTTTAGAAAAGAAGATGTTGTTGAAATTACAAGTGGCTTAGCCGAAGGAGATTCTGTAGTGGTTGATGGCGTTTTATTTGCTCGCGCAGATAAACCTGTAAAAGTAAGAAGTGTCAAAAAACAGTAGCTATTTGAAGGTAAATGGGCTATCAACGATTTTGGCGTCATCATCAAACATCATCATTAAAAAGATTTCATAAAATTGCTTTTCGTCTTCTACAAAAAGATGAAAGTAATTTAATCATCAATATTCATGAATATTTCAGAATTATCTCTTAAAAGGCCCGTACTCGCCACAGTACTGAATATCCTGATTATCCTTTTTGGGGTAGTTGGATTTTCGTTTTTGGCAGTAAGGGATTACCCAGCCATTGACCCACCGATGGTTACTGTAAGAACAGCTTACACTGGTGCCAACCCTGATATTATTGAAAACCAAATTACTGAGCCTCTCGAAAAACAAATCAATGGTATTCCAGGGATTCGTTCTATTACGTCATCAAGTACTTTAGGAAGTAGCTCTATTTCAGTAGAATTTAACCTTGATGTACCGTTGGAGGCAGCCGCTAGTGATGTACGTGATAAAGTGGCTCAAGCTGTTAGAAGTTTACCCCAAGATATTGATGCGCCCCCTGTGGTATCAAAAGCGGATGCTAATAGTGACTTTATTTTGTTGTTGGCTATCCAGAGTAGAAGTAAAAGTTTATTAGAACTGAGTGATTATGCCGAAAACGTATTACAACAACGTTTCCAGACGATCAATGACGTAAGTGGGGTAAACATTTTGGGTCAAAAGCGTTATGCCATGCGAATTTGGTTGAAAACAGACCGTATGAATGGTTATGGCTTATCCTTTACAGATATTCAAACAGCTTTGGCTCGTGAAAACGTAGAATTGCCAGCAGGTAAAATTTATGGAAGCAACACCGAGATGACTATCCGTGCTTTAGGTAGATTAACATCGGAACAACAATTCCGTGATTTAATCATCCGTGAAAGCAATACGGGTATCGTTCGCTTAGGTGATATTGCTGATGTGGAATTAGGACCCGAAACCCTAGAACAAAGTTGGAAATACAATGGTGTGTATGCCGTTGGTTTAGCCGTTGTTCCTCAGCCTGGAGCTAATTATATCAAAATTGCAGATGAATTTAATAAACGTTTGCGTGAGATTGAAAAAGAGAATAAATCTGATATTCAGTTTAAACTATTAATTGATAATACTAAAAACGTTCGTCGTTCATTAGAGGAGGTAGAAGAAACCTTAGTTATTTCTTTTGGTTTGGTAGTATTAGTAATTTTCTTCTTTTTCCGAAATTGGCTTATTGCGATTCGTCCCCTTATCGATATTCCTATTTCATTGGTTGCTACTTTCTTTGTAATGTATTTCTGTGGTTTCACCATTAATGTACTTACGCTGTTAGGTATCGTTTTGGCGACAGGGCTTGTGGTTGATGATGGGATTGTTGTTACCGAAAATATTTTCCGAAAGCTCGAACAGGGTCTACCTATCCGTAAAGCTGCATTGGAGGGTAGTAAAGAAATTTTCTTTGCCGTAATTTCTACGTCCTTAACATTGGCGGTGGTGTTCTTACCTGTTATTTTCTTAGAAGGATTCGTGGGTAGCCTCTTCCGTGAATTTGGTATTGTGGTCGCGGGTGCGGTATTGATTTCAGCCTTTGTTTCGCTGACGATTACACCTGTACTGAACGTGTACTTAACACGTAAAAAAGCAGGTCACGGTTGGCTTTATGACAAAACAGAGCCATTCTTTACAGGCATGGAAAGTGGCTACAAGGGTATCCTAAAGGGATTTATGAGGGTCAGATGGATGGCTTGGGTAATTGTATTTGCTTGTGGATTGTTGATATGGCTAGCTGGCAAAAATCTTCAAAGTGAGATTGCTCCGATGGAGGATAAAAGCAGTATCCGTTTTACGGTAAGTACACCCGAAGGTTCTAGTTATTTATATACTCAGAAGGTTTCTGATGATGTAACTAATTTCTTGAACGATTCTATTCCTGAAAAAGACTTTGTATTCAATGCTGTGCCAGGCTTTGGTGGGAATGGAGGTACAAACTCTTCGGCGGCTCGTATTGGTTTAGTTGACCCCGACCAAAGAACCAGAAGCCAAGATGAAATAACCAAGTTATTGAACAAAAAAATGAGCAGGTTTAATAATGCTCGTGTATTTGGTGTGCAAGAACAAACTATCTCAGTGGGTTTAGGTTCACGAGGAAGTTTGCCTGTACAGTTCGTATTGCAAAATATCGACTTTGCTAAGATTAAAGACGCTATTCCTAAATTTTTGGAGGAAGCTCGTAATGATAAAACGTTCCAAAACGTTGACGTAAACTTGAAATTCAACAAGCCTGAGATTTTAATGACCTTCGACCGGATTAAAATCAAAGATTTAGCCCTCACGACACAAGATGTTGTAAGTGCTGTCCAAGGTGCATTCAGTGGTAGAAGGCTAGCGTATTTCACGATGAATGGTCGTCAATATGAAGTAATTGCCCAAGTGGAAAGAAAAGACAGAAAAGAGCCTACGGATATTGAAAACATTTTTGTGACCAATACGCGTGGCGAAAGAATTCCTTTGAGTGCCGTAGTGAAGTTGGAAGAAAGTAGTAACCCTTCAACGTTGTTTCACTTCAACCGTTTGAAGTCGGCTACTGTTTCAGCCTCTTTGGCAGAAGGAAAAACCATTGGAGACGGTGTAAAAGCAATGCAAGCTATTGCAGATAAGGTATTGGATAAATCTTTCCAAACAGCGTTGAGTGGCCCTTCAAGAGATTATTCTGAAAGTTCTTCTAACACAACTTTTGCTTTTGGGTTAGCCTTAACATTGATTTACTTACTATTGGCTGCTCAGTTTGAAAGTTTCAAAGACCCTTTCACCATTATGATTACTGTGCCTTTAGCGTTGGCTGGTGCATTAGGTAGCCTTTGGTTGTTCGGGCAGACGTTGAATATCTTCTCGCAGATTGGTATGATTATGTTGATTGGGCTAGTAACCAAAAACGGAATTTTAATTGTTGAATTTGCTAATCATAAGCGAGCCGAGGGTATGTCGAGAATTGAGGCTGTTGTTGAAGCAGCAACCCAACGTTTACGCCCTATTTTGATGACAAGTTTAGCTACATCGTTAGGAGCGTTGCCAATTGCATTGAGTTTAGGGGCAGCATCTACTAGTCGTATTCCGTTAGGTACTGTTGTTGTAGGGGGTATTTTATTCTCTTTAATTCTTACGTTACTCGTTATTCCAGCAGTTTATACATTTATCTCTAGTAAAAAATACGTAACAGAAGAATCTAAACTAGTAGCAGAAGAACAAGCGGCAGATTAAACTAAAGCTGAAAATCAACAAAAAAATATGAGAATCATTTTTAAAAGTAATATACTGTTGGTAAGTTGTTTGCTAATGATTGGCTTTTCAGAAGGTTTTGCTCAACAGCAAATAACATTGAACCAAGCCGTTGAAACAGCCTTGAAAAACAATTTAGATATTCAAGTTTCTAAAAATACGCTATCTGCCAATACTATTAATAATTATATTGGTATCGCTGGCGGTTTGCCTACGGTTACGGGTGCTTTCAGTACAAACGAACAAATAACGGGACTGAACCAAGAGTTAAGTAATGGTACAAGTACTGACAGAACGGGCGTAGTTTCCAACAATACCAATATGAGTTTTACAGCAACCATGATGCTGTATAATGGTGGAAGAGTAATAGCAACAAAAAAGCGTTTAGAGGAATTACAAAAGCTAAGTCAGGAGCAATTGAATGCTACGGTACAAAATGTAGTGGCTGATGTGATGTTAAAGTACTTTGCTGTGGTTCAGCAACAAAATTTTGTAACTACCTTACTTCAGTCTATCGAAGTATCAAAACAAAAATTATCGCTGATTGAAGCGCGCAAAAGCGTTGGTTTATCAAACGAAGCTGAATCTTTGCAAGCTACAATAGATTTGAATGCCCAAACACAAGCGTTACAAACCCAGAAAATAGTAATTGAGCAAAGTAAGGCTGATTTACTCCGTAGTTTAGTATTAAATCCCAGAACTGCTATTACTATTTCCGACACGATTGTATTAGATAGAAGCCTGCGATGGGAGAATTTAGATGCCAACATAAAGAAACATCCAAGTATTTTATCGGCTGAGGCACAAATTAATATAAACCTTTTGTTAGAAAGAGAAGCCAATGCGAGGCGTTATCCTACTATCAATTTGAATACCGGCTATAACTATGGTCGTAACCAAAGTGGTGCAGGTTTTACGCTATTAAACCAAACCTATGGCCCATTTTTAGGAGTGAATGCCAGTATTCCTATCTATGCGGGGGGAGTAAATACGCGACAAGTACAAATAGCGAAAATTAATACAGAAACGGCTCGATTACAGAAAGAAATAGTTTATCAGAATTTTGAAAATGCGGCGGCTAAATCTTGGGAAGCATATAGCAATACATTACAATTGATAGAAGCCGAACGAGAAAATTATGCGATAGCAGATAAATTATTGAAATTGATGAATCAGCGTTTTCAATTAGGTCAAGCTACTATCATAGATGTAAAACAAGCCCAACAAAGTTTTGAAAATTCGGGCTATCGTTTGAATAATTTAAACTATACTGCTAAAGTAGCTGAAATTACTTTGAAGCAAATAGCTAGTCAGTTGGGGAATTAAATTAGGCTCTTAATAACATTTAAAAGAAAGAATCCTTCCGCCATACAGGTTAAGGATTCTTTCTTTTTTCCTACAGCTTCACCATTAACAAATGCGGTCTTTCTCTTTCTATCTTCAACATTAATTCGCCGAACAAAGTATTTGCCCAAGCAAACCATTTACGGGTAAATTTAGTAGCATCATCTTTATCGAAAGACTCGTGCATAAAACCTGTATTAGCATGGGTCTTTTTCAAGAAACGCAATTGTGCCAATATTTCTTGGTCGTTTGTAGAAGTCATGGCACGCATAATGATACTCATTGGCCATATTTGATCCACTAAAGTGTGCGGGCTACCAACACCCTCAGCATCTTTTCCTTTAAAGAAATAAGGGTTATTATCACTAAAAATAAATTTACGGGTATTCTGATAAATAGGGTCTGATAATTTCAAGGCTCCTAAATAAGGCAATGCTAATAAGTTCGGTACATTAGCATCGTCTTGTAACAAACGATTACCATATCCATCTACTTCTAAAGCATACATTTGTCCATAAACTGGATGCGTAATAATTGCGTGTTTCTTTACTGCTGTTTCCACTTCATTGGCAAAGGTTGAACATTCTTTGGCAAATGAAGCATCTTTATAAACCTTCTCAGCAATTTCTGCTATCTGACGGAAAGATACTACCGCAAATAAATTGGAAGGAATTAAGTAAGGAAAAACAGTGGCGTCGTCTGAAGGACGGAAAATACTATTGATTAAACCATTTGGTTTTGTCGGATTACCATATCCATTCCCCGGCACAGTATCAGTTGACCATGAGGTAGTTCTTCCGAAATGGTATGGACCTTTGCCATGAAAACGTTGTTGTTCTCTGCAAGTAGCAATGATAAGCTTGGCAGCTTTCAACCATTTTTCATCAAAAACACTCGTATCGTTAGCTGTTTTCCAATAATGATAAGCCAAGCGGACAGTATAGCACAATGAATCTAATTCCCATTTTCTTTCATGCAATTCTGGCTTCATATCTGTATGGTCGCTAAGCCATTCAGATTTTCCTGGTCCATCATTAAAGGCATTGGCATAAGGATCAATCAAAATACATTCTGTTTGGCGGTTTACTACGCCAGCGATCAGCTCTCTTAGTTTATCATCTTGCTTAATTAAAGGCAAATATGGCCAAACCTGAGCAGTACTATCGCGCAACCACATCGCATGGATATCGCCCGTAATCACAAAAGTATCTGGACGATTATTCTTGATTTGGAAGTTAACCGTGGTATCTAACGTATTAGGGAAACAATTTTCAAACATCCAAGCTACCTCTGCATCTTTGATGCTGGTTTTCATACGCTTGATGGTTGATTCAATCAGTGGGCTATTAAATTTTCTTTGTCCTACGCCTACACGTACAGTAGGAAATTCATTGGCAAAAACAGGTGATTTTACCATTAAGCCTGCACTTGCCATAGACGAAGCCTTAATAAATGTTCTGCGGTTGATGTTCATTAATTTGTTATTTTATAATTGTATTGAATTGGATAAGGCTTAAATATCCATATTTTTTGAAGGCTATCTACCCTTTTTTGTAAAGATATATTGATAGAATACTACTCATTTGGTAAGTGTTGAAAGCCTTTTTATCAAACGGAAATCATCCTCTACCACGTATAAAATCTGTGCGTTAAAAACACCTAAGGCACGGACTTTTAGCCGTGCCTTAGGTATCTATTATTTATTTGCTCAATACTACAAACTATATTCTTTTACCGTATCAATAAAACATTTTACTTTTTCAGGGTCAGTGTCTGGATATACACCATGTCCTAAATTGGCAATGTATTTTTGTCCGCCAAACTGCTGAATCATCGAGCGAGTATGTGCCTTGATTTCAGCGAATGAGCCATACAATACACATGGGTCAAGGTTTCCTTGTAGCGTTTTACTATCGCCAATTAATCTTCTAGATTCGGCAATGTCCATGTTCCAGTCTAAACCTATTGTTTCGCAATTCAGTTTACCCATTTCTTCGCGCGCAAAAAATGCTCCTTTAGCAAATACCGTCACGGGTACTTCCGTAATGGCATCGCAAATCTGAGCGATATATGGCAACGAATAAATACGGTATTGTTCAGGTGAGAGAATACCTGCCCAAGAGTCAAAAATCTGAACAAGGTTGGCTCCCGCAGCTATTTGTGCTTTTAAATAAGCAATAGTACTATCGGTGATTTTCTGTAGAAGAGCGTGCGAAAGTTCAGGTTCTGAATACAAGTATTTCTTAGCCTTCGAGAACGTCTTTGAGCCTCGTCCTTCTATCATGTAGCAAAGCAATGTAAAAGGAGCACCAGCAAAACCTATCAGTGGTACACGACCATTCAATTCTTTCTTTACAATTCTGATGGCATCTAATACATATTTCAGTTCTACCTCTGGGTCTGCAACACGAAGCTTATCTACATCAGCCATCGTTTTAATTACCTCTGGAAAGATGGGCCCTACTTTTTCTTCCATCAAATACGGCAAACCCATAGCTTCGGGAATGACTAAAATATCTGAGAAAATAATGGCTGCATCTACGCCTAAAATATCAACAGGTTGGATGGTTACTTCGGCAGCTAATTCAGGCGTTGTAGCCAATTGAATAAAACTCCCTGCTTTCTGACGAACAGCACGGTATTCAGCTAAAATTCTTCCTGCCTGACGCATCATCCAAACGGGTACACGTTCTACTTGCTCGCCACGGGCGGCTCTTAACAATAAATCATTTTGTAAAATTTCCATATAAACTACACGATTGCATGAATCGTTTGTGGTATTGATAAAAGCGAATCGTCTTAATCGCTGTAATTCTCACAAAGATACGATTGTTTCATTAGAGTGGATTTTTGATACTGAAATAAATCGTTGTGCTTTCCCTTAGATTATGATTAGTTTGTGAGATAATTGTCGTTAAAAAGCTTAGAAGCAAGAGAAGTGCTAAATCTTCCGTAAATTTGTAAAAGTTTAAAAAAGAAGTATCGCCTTTAACAAGTAGGCATACTATTTTAACATTAGTTTTATGAAAATCACAGAAGCAATATTTTTACAGAGTAATACAGAATACGAAAAATGCCCGAAACCTGATAAACCAGAATATGCGTTTATTGGTCGTTCGAATGTGGGTAAATCGTCTTTAATCAATACGATTGTTCAAAAAAAGGGCTTGGCTAAAACTTCACAAACGCCAGGGAAAACACAGTTGATAAACCATTTTTTGATTGACCAAAAATGGTATTTAGTAGATTTACCGGGGTATGGTTATGCCAAAATCAGTAAAACAGAACGTGAAAAGTTTGAATCGATGATTCATGATTATCTCTCAAACCGTGAAAATTTATTGTACACTTTTGTATTAGTAGATATTCGTCACGAGCCACAGAAAATTGATATGGAATTTATCAATCGTTTGGGCGAAGAGGGCATTCCCTTCTGTTTAGTTTTCACGAAGGCTGATAAATTATCTAAAACGGCTGCTGACAGAAATGTTGCTTTATATCAAGAAAAGTTACTGGAAACATGGGAAGAAATGCCACAATTTTTTGTAAGCTCTTCCGTTAATGGCTCTGGGAGAGAAGACATCCTTCATACAATTAGTGACCTAAACCAAGAGTTTAAAGCTTGAAAAATAGCTACCTAGGTAGGTTTTCAGCCTTAGTACTATTTTGCTAAGAACTAATTGAGTAATTTTGCAAAAACAAATCATTAAAATAAAACATGGAATTATTAAAAGAAATAGCCAATATTTCTGGCCAGAGTGGGTTATACAGAATTTTAAAACCAACACGTACAGGAGTTATTGTTGAAAGTTTAGATGGCAAAAAAGCTCGTTCGGTTGTGGGAGCCAATGCACGCGTATCTGTATTAAAAGATATTTCAGTATATATTGAAGATCACCAAGATGCAGCAATGCCTCTAGCAAATATTTTCTTAAAAATCAGGGAAACGCATGGTGAAAAAATTGAATTGAATACAAAAAATGCTACTGAGGCTGATCTTTTTGATTTCTTAGGTACGGTAGTTCCTAATTTCGACCGTGAACGTGTTCATGGGTCAGATGTGAAAAAAATGATTAATTGGTATAATATCATTTCACAGAATTTACCAGAAGCATTTGAAGTAGAAGAAGCTACTGAGGAAGCTGTTGAAACAGAAGAAACAAAAGCAGAAGAAGCTTAACAATACGATGTAATAACTAAAAAAGGCTTGGGTGTTTGATAACACCCAAGCCTTTTTTAGTTATTACGCTGTTATATATTCCGTTCTTAATTCATAACCATTTTGGGAAAACGATACGATTGTGAATCATACACCATCAATTGGTCTATCTCTAATTCAAAATAGCTATATAGTGGCGAACGTTCTAGGTATTTATGAACACTTTCCTTGCTTTTAGCATTGACGATAATCCATCCTCTGCCAGCTTCTGCTGAAATAGCATAAGAATCAATTACTCCTTTCAGAATTAAGTCGTTGATAACACTACGATGTTCAGGCACTAAACTCATGAACTCTTGGTCAACACTAAAATATACGGTTACTTGGTATTTGTTCATATTGATAAAAAATTGTGGCTCGAATTAAAAATACTAATATTGTGCCAACAAAAAAAATACCTTGACAGTTCGTTAACGCCGTCAAGGTATTTTTTTAATCTTGAAAAGTATTAGCTTTTTTTGCTTTTTCCTTTAGACTTCGCAGCTAGTGAATTAATCCAACCTGCTATTTTCAAAGCATCTTCTTTAGGTACTTTCAAAGCAGCCATTGGTGGATAACCTGGCCAGTTTGAGGGCTTAGGAGCACCGATTAATTCTACGATTTTTTCATTCGTATATTTCTTTTTTGCAACATCTGTATAGGCAGGACCAACTAATCTAGCATCTACTTTATGGCATGCTGTACAAGCATACTTTGTTACAAGTGGCTTAATATCTTCAGGAAAATCCTGTGCTTTTGCATTAATTGCTAGGGCTGAAAGCAACATCGCACTTAATATCGTTTTTTTCATAATAAAGAAAGAAAGGGTTACTGATGTATTGATTAAATCTTATTGTTGTATAAAATAATGAGACATAAGACTAGTTCGCCTTTTAAGTAATATAACTTATAACGACAAACATACTTGCTTGTTTTTGTACTTGATGTTAATGATATGTTAATGATTTGCTCGGTAGGCATCTACAGAGGCTCTTACACTCCCATGTTGTTGTAGTAAGCTTTCGGCTTCTTCACGGCTAATGCCTAGCTCTTCCATCACCATATTTTCAGCCCTAACTACCAATTTATTATTGCTTAATTGCATATCAACCATTCTGTTTCCTCTTACTCTTCCCAATTGAATCATCACAGAGGTGGAAATCATATTCAAAATAAGCTTCTGAGCCGTTCCAGATTTCATACGCGTACTTCCTGTTACGAACTCTGGGCCTGGTATTGCCTCAATCTTAAATTCAGCTGCTTTTGATATTTCGCTGTCTTCATTACATGAAATCGAGCCTGTCAATAAGCCGTTTTCACGGGCTTTGTTCAAACCGCCAATTACATAAGGCGTTCTTCCAGATGCCGCAATACCGATTACGGTATCTAACTCATGAATATCATAAGCTTCTAAATCTTTCCAAGCTTGTTCTATATCATCTTCGGCATTTTCTACGGCCTTACGAATGGCACCATCGCCCCCAGCAATCAAACCAATGACTAAATCAAAAGGTACGCCAAAAGTAGGCGGACATTCAGAGGCATCTACGATTCCTAAACGACCACTTGTGCCGGCTCCGATATAGAAAAGCCTGCCTCCTTTTTTCATTCTAGGAACAATTGCCGAAACAAGTTTTTCTATTTGCGGGATTGCCTTCTCTACAGCATAAGGTACTGTTTTATCTTCATTATTGATGCCTTCTAAAATCTCACGCACAGACATCTCATCAAGGTTATCATACCGTGAGGTTTCTTCTGTGGTAAGGGCTTCTAAATTAATTTCGGTCATGATGATTATAATTCTTTCAGAAAAGGTAAAATCAACACTAATACCTCTCTTTAATCTATGTTCTTAAGATATTTCTTTGCTTTTGCTCACTTCTATCTTTTTGCAAATATAACAATTTAGCATTTTAATTAAGCACTGTATTGTATTGACTATTTTGTGATTAATTTAAAATTCAGAAGAAAATCGCAATATTTTATACTATTACTTATGATTCTGTATAGTATTTAAAGAATAAAGGTATTGTTTCTATGCCTTTATAATAGTTAAATAAGCCATAATGCTCGTTCGGAGAGTGAATCGCATCTGAATCTAACCCAAAGCCCATCAATACAGTTTTTAAGCCTAATTCTTTCTCAAATAAAGCCACAATTGGGATACTTCCTCCACCGCGAGTAGGCACTGGTTTCTTGCCAAAGCTCTCTTCCATTGCTTTTTCGGCTGCTTTATATTCCTTAGAGTCTGTCGGGGTAACATAAGGTTCGCCACCATGATGCGGACGAACGCTTACCTTAACTCCTGCTGGAGCGATAGACTCAAAGTGTTTGGTAAACAGTGCTGTTATTTTATCTGATTGCTGATTAGGCACTAATCTCATAGAAATCTTTGCTGAAGCTTTTGAAGGCAATACCGTCTTGGCACCTTCTCCAATATAACCTCCCCAAATACCATTCACATCTAACGTTGGACGAATGGATGCTCTTTCTAACGTAGAATAGCCTGTTTCTCCTCTTACATCATCAATGCCCAAATCTTTCTTATATTCGGCTAAGTTGAATGGCGTTTGTGCCATAGCTTCACGTTCAGCAGGTGTTAATTCTACCACATCATCATAAAAAGTAGGAATAGTGATATGATTATTTTCATCATGTAATGAAGCAATCATTTTGCTCAGCACGTTGATTGGATTAGCTACTGCCCCTCCATAAACGCCAGAGTGTAAATCTCTATTTGAACCCGTTACTTCAACTTCTAGATAACTCAACCCTCTCAATCCCACATCAATGGAGGGAATATCATTGGCAATAATAGCCGTATCAGAAATCAAAATAACGTCTGCTTTTAATCTTTCTTTATTGGCTTTTACAAAAGTTCCGAGGTTATCAGAACCTACTTCTTCCTCGCCCTCAATCATAAACTTTACGTTGCATGGCAAAGCGTCAGTAGCAACCATTGTTTCAAAAGCCTTGATGTGCATATATACTTGTCCTTTGTCATCACAAGCTCCGCGAGCATAGATTTTTTCATCTTTTACTACAGGCTCAAATGGAGGAGAATCCCACAGATTTAAGGGGTCTGCTGGTTGTACATCATAATGCCCATATACCAAAATAGTAGGCAGTGATTCATCTATTATTTTTTGTCCAAAAACAATCGGATGCCCTGCTGTTTCACTTATTTCTGCAAAATCAGCCCCAGCCGTTTTAATTTTATCAGCAATAAATTCAGCGGCTTTCCTAACATCATCTTTATATTTGCTATCAGCACTGATTGATGGAATTCTTAGCAAGTCGAGTAATTCAGATAAGAAACGCTCTTTATTAGCTTCAATATAGTTTTTCATGTTGTCGTGATTGTGTAATGAATGATTCATTATTTTGATTTTGAAACAATGAGCCAAAAAAAATACCTTCCGACACAAAAATGTCAGAAGGTACAAATATAATATGTTCTACCGATTTAAACGGATTCTTTCTTTCTACGAAGATAAATTCTGCTTTCTTGTCCTTTGAATAACCTCACTACGTTTTTACGGTGAGTAATCAGGATAAGTAGGAATAAAATGAAACCAAAAATAATTACTAGGTCGTTTTCTTTGCCAAAAGTCTTTAATAAAAGTAATATTGGGAAAGACAAGGATGCAATAATGGCTCCTAATGATACATAGTGAAATGAGATAAAAACCAAAAAGAAAATCACCATACAAACCAATGCTGCCTCTGGATGTACCGACATCACCATTCCTAACAAAGTAGCCACTCCTTTTCCTCCTTTGAAATTAGAAAATACAGGGAAGATATGACCCAAAACCGCCGCAAACCCAAAAAGTAATTTCAAATTTTGACATTCACTCCACTCAATAAGGTGACCATAGTACATCATTAATGCTAGTGAAGTAGCTATCCAACCTTTGATAGCATCAATTAATAATACAATCGTTCCTGCTCTTTTACCTAAAACCCTAAACGTATTAGTAGCCCCTGCATTACCACTGCCATGTTTACGAATATCAAACCCAAAATAAGCTTCACCATACCAAATAGCCGTTGGAATAGACCCCAGTAAATATGCTGCGATTGTACAAGAAATTATAAGTACTAAAATTGACATTGATTGAAAGTAATTAATATACGTTGACTGTGCTATTATTTTCGCTAAAACAAATATAAATTAAAAATCATTAAAACAAGAAACCCTCTAAAAGTTCTTAAAATTGTACAAATTGGCTCTTTTAAATGTTTTATTTTTAATTAGATGTTAAGTTTTCATTCATCTAAATATGAACGTTGATAGAAATATTACCAAAAAAAAATTGCCTTAATACTTCATCCGTATCAAGGCAATTTTTCTTTATCGAATGGATAAATTTTAGCTTTTGTCTCCCCCTATTTTTCTATATACTAGGGTTGCACTGTCTTTCTCTTTATAGTAAATACTCCCTTCAATGGCTTTAGTAAATTCTTCAGCATAAGTATCTCCCACAGGAATCCTCACTACTTTATCCAAGATTACTTCATCCCCTTCTATCCCTGTTATTTTCTCAGTAGAGATAATATAAGAACGGTGAATCCTCATGAAACGGTCTTGTGGTAAGCGTTTTTCTAAATCCGAAAGCGTAAGGTTAGTTGTTATGCGCTCTTCCTTGGTATAGATTGACGCATAGCTTTTCTGAGCTTCCATATATACTACATCTTTATAAAGAACTTTATGAAATTTTCCTTTTACATCCACCTTCACAAAAATAAATTCCTCTCTTTTGGTGGGTGGTTCTGGTACTGTTTCTATTGTTTTAGTAGGGTCTTCAACAAGGGTCATATTGAAAGGCATTTTATTGACTGCCTTCAAAAAACGTTGGTATGAAAAAGGTTTTACTAAGTAATCTAACACGCCATACTCAAAACTTTTCAGAGCATATTCTTGATACCCTGTTGTCATCACAAATTTTACTTTGTTTTCAAATAAGCTCACCAAATTTAGTCCATTCATCCTTGGCATCTGAATATCTGCAAACACTAAATCCACCTCTCTAGACTGCAAGATTCCTACTGCTTCCATAGGGTTGGTTGTAGCAGCCACTAAATTAAGGAAGGGTGTATCATTGATATAATCCACCAAAAGATCTAATGCAGATTGTTCATCATCTACTACAATACAATTAATCATTTCTTCAGAAGGTTAAAATTTACTGTAAATATAACCGTATAGTCTTCTTCACCATCTATTATTTCTAAACTATGGGCTTCAGCTGGATACGTCGTTAAAAGTCGTTTTTTAATATTTTTAATCCCTATACCCGTTTTTCCGGCATCAGCAATGGCATTTGGATAAGGGTTTTTCTTGTTAGAGGCAATAAACACAAATTCATCATCAATCAGCGTCGCTCTAATACGGAAGGCTATTTCTGGGTCATCAAAAATCCCATGTTTAATGCCATTTTCAACGATGGTAATCAGCACCATCGGTACAATTCTGTGATAAGTAAAATCGCCGTCTTCTTCAAAGTCAATATATACCTTATAATGAAAACGTTGCATGTGTAATTCTATATACTGCTTCACAAAGTCTAACTCTCCGCTCAAACCCACTTCATCTTCTTGTGACTTCGTACTAGTAGCATATCTTAACATTTCAGCAAATGCCAATACAATATCTCCTGCTTCACGAGATGCTTTCCTTACCCTTTCAAAAATCATATTAAGGGTATTGTACATAAAGTGCGGATTTATTTGGGCTCTTAAAAATGCCATTTCCGCCAAGGCTTTTTCTTTCGCTAAGATAGCTATTTCCAATTCTTGTTTTGCAATTTTCGCTTCCTTTTCTGCAATAGCAATCTTTTGTTCAGCTATTTCTTTATCTCTAACAGCAATTTCTATCTGTTGATTAATTGATTTCTCTGCAAAGTAATAGCCTAAAGCATAAAATGTATAAATCTGAGCACTCCAAAAATTATGAATTAATCGTGATTGATTGACCTCAGCTCCTGGATAATCAGGGAAAAAGAATGCAATTGAATACACATTAATAATAGAGAAAGTAGAAACAGTTAAAAAACTTAGAACAAAGGCTACGGTATATTTTTTTGATGTTAAAAACCTTGGATAAATAAATAATGCACAGCAGTAGAATATCATTATCCAGCAAGCACAATTTATCAAGATTATTAGACTTGTAGCTAAATCAAACTTAAGTAATACAATTATATAGCTTAGTTGATAATAAATAACATATAAAATCCAAAGGATGATATGTGCCTTCTTTTTTCTATTCATTTTTTAAATACTTTAAATATTTCCAATATCAACGTATATGTCATTGAATAATAGTCACATATATTATCTATCTATTCAAATCTATAATAGGGCTTTTGGGACTGATAATAAGTTGATTAAGACAAAGTGTCTTTTTGCCGTCCAATTTCTTTGCAATTTTGAATCAAGAAAGTCAGTAATACAAAAAATCAAACAATTAAATTATAATTTTAAGTAAAATGAAAAATAGCAAATTACATATTTCGAAAAAAACTGTTTCTAATTTCTCTAATGCTAATACTACTAAGTTTTTTCAGACAGAAACAACAAATACAACACTTCATGGAGGAACAACATCTTTCTTAGGTATTTTTGGTCTCTAATTAGTAAATTACTTATTTCGTAAAATTAGTTTGATATTGTTTTTACAAAAGTATAAGTACTAATTTTATTCAATTCCTCAATCTAGCATTCAAAAAAAAACCTACCTCACAGATTTTTTATAAGCTGCAAAGTAGGACTTTTATGTAAAGCTAATAAGTTTGCCTTAAAAAGAGAAATGTACTGACCCTTTTAGTGCAAAAGGTGAAGGGATTCTTCCAGAAGGAGAAACGTGATCGAGATATGATAGGCGATGAAATGCCTGTAATCTAAATATCTTGAATATGTTATCAATACCATATCCTACTTCAATGTACGGCTTGTCAGATTCTAATCCTGAAAAACTGTATCTTGGTTGAAGTTCACCTTTTATGTGACGTGGATTAATCACGGGTATTGCTTCTTGCATCAACTCTGTATTTTCTGTTCTTTGACTACCAAATAGTACATTGGCAGAGGCAATCAAACGCCATTTTAATTGACGAATGGCAGGAATACGATTGAAAAGTAATCCATCAAAATTGTGGTTATAATTCAATGATACGTATTTATCACTTACGAATTCAAAATAGTGCATCGTATTAAAGGCTGCACGGTTGTAAAAAAAGGTCTCGTTCCCTAAATGTGGGAACAATAGCGGTGCAGGCAATACTGTTGGTATATAGCCTGCTTGTAAGGTATAGTCTGAACGACCTAATGTTCCTATTCTGAAAGATTGAAAGACTTTTGCCATGAATTTATCATAGCTAAAATCGCCGTTCAAGGTTCTCATACCATGCTGATACGTTAACGTAACAGTTGGAATACGTTTACTGCCAAGCGTTATGCGTTCGTTACCATCCATCAAGAAGGTTTCGTTCTTTGCAAAACGTGCTTCAATGGTAAAAAACGTATCGTCATAATGATCTAAAGTTGGTGATTTTGGACCTTCTTGGGGTATGGTTCTGTATTGAAATTGGAATAAAGGGTCAAAACCTCTTGTTGTTAACGCCCCTGTAAAAGTAAACCCTTTGGTTGGTTCTGTTTTTATAAATACTTCGCTTTCCCTTCTATAGAAAGCCCCTGAAAACGCACCCCATCGCGAGAAGGCGTAAAATATTTTGTTGTCTCCAATTAATTCTGGTGTCAATCCAATACGCTCTAAATCGTAGCTATGTTTAGCTCCAACGACAGTCCAATGTCTGCGCGAAAGAATATAATCTACCTCACCACCATATTTTAATACTAAATCTTTGGTTCCAAAACCTGCCCAACCTTTTAGAATCCATTCTTTACTAAATTGAGAATTGGTTTTAAATCCTAATCTCATTCTAAAACCCTCTACCTTATTGACAGAGAATAAATTGATATATGGGCCTATTCCAAACTTATTAAATCGCTTATAGCCACTTGCTATAATCTCAGCTACTTCTACGTAAGTTTTCACAATAGGAACATTCCTAACAGTATCTATCAGTCTGGATGCAAGAATATCTTGGGCAGAAAGCGATTCATGCCTAGCACCAAGCCAATAATTTGGGTCTGGTTCTTTAGAATCCTCTGCTACTTCTATCGGTATATCATAAAAGCTTAAATCTTTGGGCTTGTTGATGACAAAATCTTTGTTAGAGATATACATTTTCAACAACATACCCGCTGAATTTTTCGATAGCTCGGCGATATCAACTAAAAATCTGGTTTTGGCTGGTAGCCAAGCACCTTCTGTTGTTTGTTCTAATTCTTGAGAGATTTTTATTTTGTCAATGAAGTTGATATTGGCTTCTTTCCCAATGGTTGCATCTATCTGTACCAAAGCGTATGACGTAGTATCTACATAAGCTTTCCCTACAAAAACTAAGTCTTTATCATTTTTAGGGTCAAATTCCAAGCCATAACAAATATGTCCATCTACATCGGTAGTATCTGATAAAAACCATTTATAAGTTCCTTTCCAGTTTTCACCAAAGGGCGATATAATATCTTTCCCTAGAAAAGGGACAAAGTTGTCATAGAAATTATAATTGGCAAATAGGTTTCCACCCACCAATTGTGATACAAAGCCTCCTTCTTTTACCCCAACTCCTTTGATATTATTTTTCAAGATTACCTCTTTCTTTCTTGAGGGGCTTTCACGGAAATAATATTTTGAAATAGTTTCTGAAATAAAGGTTGGAATGACTGCTTTTCCATCTTCGCCCGCCAGCTTTTCAAATTTGGCTATCGCTCCTTGGATTTGCTTCATCACTTTCCTTTCCTTAAATTTTTCAGAGATGTTATCTACGTCCAATTCCATTTTTGAATAGGAATCATACTCAAAAGCTGATAGTCGTTTTCTATCATTTCTTTCTCTGTTTTCATTTAGTTTCCGAAGAATTTTGAAGGCAGGATTTTCACCAGAATACACAACGACTTCATCCAAGGATTTTGTTTCTCCTTGTAATTGAAAATCAATTTTCTGACTCAAAGCTTTTTTGTCAAGCACTTTGGTGCGCTTCTTATAATTGACAGTACTCACATAAATTGAATCTGTAAGTACTTTGCTTTTTATTACATATACTCCTTCAAAATTTGTTTGAGCTCCAACGTTCACACCCTTCAAGCCGACTGTTGCAAAAGGCAAAGGGTCACCATTTTTTGCGTCAGTCACCACTCCAGTTATTACATATTGGGCATTCGTATTTTGATAAATTAATATAAAGATTAAAGCAATTAGTAGTTTTTGGATTTTTTTATAAGCCATTCTATGTAGGAATGTTTAAAGAAATAAAATATTTTTTTTTATCGAATTTACATTATTTAGATGCAATATCAAATTTGCTCTCATAATACAGACATTTCATCTATTCAAAACCCCTATTCAGCTGTAAAAATCTTATTAAAAGGCGATTATTCGTTTCCTTATTCTATGATAAGTCTTTATATATTCTCCTAAAAAAAATCACTACCCTAAATAACGTTACATTTAAGGTAGTGACTTACTATTGATGAATATTTATCTTATTTTAAAAAAGTAATTAATTTTTCCACCGCCCTAGCACGGTGCGAAATTTTTCCTTTTTCGTCAATACTCATTTCAGCAAAGGTTAAGTCAAAACCTTCGGGGACAAAAATTGGGTCATACCCAAACCCTTCATTCCCTTTTAACTCGTCAATAATCGTGCCCTTAATGATGCCTTCAAATTGAGTTACTTCTCCGCCTAAAATCAGCGTAATGACTGTTCTGAATTGTGCAGAACGATCTTCTTTACCAGCAAGGTTTTTTAATAGCAAGCTGATATTATCTGCATGACTTCTTTGTTCGCCTGCATAACGGGCTGAAAAAACACCGGGTTCGCCCCCAAGTGCAGTTACTTCTAACCCCGAATCGTCAGCAAAACAATCCACCTGATAATGTTTGTACAAATATTGTGCCTTTTGTAACGAATTGGCTTCTAAAGTATTACCTGTTTCTGGCAATTCTTCACTACAGCCTATCTGGCTGAGGGTGAGTAGTTCAAAATTTTGTCCTAATATGGCTTGAACTTCTTCCACTTTATGGGCATTGTTCGTAGCAAAACAGAGTTTTTTCATAATAAAATAAATAAAAAGCCTCCTCAAGAAAAATGAGGAGGCTTCAAATGAGGTAATATATTTATTTGGTAGTCCTAAAAATGTAATGTTTATCTTTCAAGATTATAATTACAAATAAAGTATTTTATTGCACCAATATGATTGTCGAGGGACTTTGAGAAACTTAAAGCTTTTCTGACTAATCTA
>NZ_JAYFUL010000054.1:0-37077 GCF_034928825.1 Arcicella aquatica
AATTAAACATTTGGACATCCGATGGAACAAAAAAAACAGACCCAAATCAAACTATATTACAATTTTAAGTAAATTAAACAGGATAATAAATCTGTCAACCTATTTTAGGCAAGCACAAGTTTAAAATACTGATATTCAATATTTTGATTCCAACTATAGAGCCTTTTGTTTTACAAACGCTGGTTAGTGACTTTGTCGTGGACATTTCGAATTGTAATCGAAAATTTAACTCCACATTCCGCACTCAAAACTCATCACTAATTAACATCCTTGTCCGTAATAGGCACTTACGCCGTGTTTACGCTCGTAATGCTTTTCAATAAGCGTATCTTTCAAGCGATTTACTCTTGGGTTCAACGTGCAAGTAAGGTAAGCCATTTGGGCAACTGCTTCTAAAACACCAGCATTATAAACAGCTTTTTCGGCATTTTTACCCCATGTAAAAGGAGCGTGATTTCCCAAAAGCACCATTTCTACCTCTTTATAAGAAAAACCCTTTTTCTCGAAATGATTCATAATTTGGAAACCCGTTTCGTATTCGTAATCTCCTTTAATCATTTCATCACTCATAGGGGGAGCACACGGTACATCCACCGTCAAATGGTCGGCATGAGTAGTCCCTAAAATAGGAATATCCATCTGAGCCTGAGCGAATGAAGTAGCATAAGTAGAGTGCGTATGAACAATAGAACCGATTTCTGTCCAATGCTTATACAACACTGCATGCGTTTTAGTGTCAGAAGAAGGACGGAAAGACCCTTCCACCACTTTAGCATCAAAATCGCAAATTACGATTTGGTCAGACTGTAGAGATTCGTAAGGTACGCCACTAGGTTTAATAGCAAAAACACCTTTTTCTCTATCTACAACACTTACATTTCCGAAAGTAAATACAACCAAACCCAATTTAGGAAGTTGCATATTTGCCTCAAAACAGGCTTGTTTAATGTCTTGATACATGATTAATTATAAGTTGTGAATTGTGAGTCTTGAATACACAAGACTCACAATTCCTTCTATCTCAAAATCTTACTTCTTATTTATTTTATCTTCAAGTCTTCAAATCTTGTGTCTAGCGTCTAAAGTCTATCACTCTAACGTCTTAAAGTCCTCCAGTCCTAAATCCTAAAGTCTCAAAATTAAACTGTCTGCGATTCAACAAAAGCTCCTAAAGCCTCATATTTTTGATAAAGCTTAGCATACAGAGCAACGTTTTCAGCAATAGGGAAATATGTTTTATCAAAACCATTACCCATCGCCGAAACAGCAGTGTTTACATCAGGATGAATGCCCGCTGCAACGGCTGCATACATAGCAGCACCCAACGCAGGTGCTTGTTCAGAAGTAGCGATTTTAACAGGCATATCTAATACGTCAGCAAGCGTTTGCATCACAAAATCCGATTTTTTAGCTACACCACCCATACCAACAATCTGTTTGATGTCAACACCTTCGTTTTTAAAACGATCAACAATGGCTTTTGAACCAAAGCAAATAGCCTCTACCATAGCACGGAAAATAGCAGGAGCATCAGAACCCATACCCAAGCCTATGATAGCCCCTTTCAATGCTTGGTTAGCATCAGGTGTTCTTCTACCATTTACCCAGTCTAAGGCAACTACATTCTTTTCAGAAATTGGTATCGCCGAAGCCGCTTTTGAAAGACTAACGATGATAGAATCTTCAATTTGTTGCTTAATTTCTGGCGCAATATCAGCATTTTGAACCGACCACATTGTCAAGTTTTTAAACCAAGCCAATAAGTCACCAAAAGCAGATTGACCTGCCTCTAAGCCCAACATTCCAGGAATGATAGAACCATCCACCTGTCCACAAATACCACGAACCAGTTTGTCTCCAATTTCATCAAAAGGAGCAACCATCATGTCGCAAGTAGAAGTACCCATTACTTTTACCAACGTAGCAGATTCAATTTCAACACCTACCGCACCAGCGTGTGCATCAAAAGTTCCAACAGAAATGATAGTATCGGTAGTTAAGCCTAATTTATCAGCCCAAGCTTGACATAAATTGCCCATTGAAACATCGGCTGTATAAGTATCTTCAAATAGTCTTGAACGCAATGCTGCCAAACGACTATCAAATTTTCCTAAATATTCTTCTGAAGGTAAACCTCCCCACGACTCATGCCACATGGCTTTGTGCCCAGCCGCACAACGGCTTCTCTTTACAGCATCAACATCATCACTACCAATTAAGACCGCAGGAATCCAGTCGCAGTGTTCCATCCATGAATAGGCAGATGTTGCAATACTTTCATCTTCACGCGTAATGTGTAAAATTTTTGCCCAAAACCATTCAGATGAATAAATTCCACCCTCAAACTGAGTGTAGTCGATACCACCCCAAGTACGAGAAACCTGATTGATTTCAGCCGCTTCATTGACAGAAGTATGGTCTTTCCAAAGCACAAACATGGCATTTGGGTTTTCTTCAAAACCCGCTGTTAATGCCAAAGGAGTACCAGTTTTGTCAACCGCAACAGGAGTAGAGCCTGTGGTATCCACAGAAATACCTTTTACTGATGATGGATTTACCGATGGAGCTTTTGCTAAACAATCTTTGATAGTGCTTTCCAACCCTTCAAGGTAGTCTAAAGGATGCTGACGGAACTGGTTTTTAGCAGGAATGCAATATTTTCCAGCTTTCCATCTTGGATAATAAAAAACAGATTGGCTAATTTCTTTACCGTTTGAAGTATCAATTAATACCGAACGAACAGAGTCTGTTCCATAATCAACACCGATGACGTATTGGTTTTTCATTGGTTAAATAATTTTTCGTGTCATCATGACACAATTGTAATAAAAGTTATTAAAAAAAGTATTTATGGGGTAATAGATAACATGATTGAAGCAAATCGTGAATTTTTCAAATCATTTTACCATTTAAAATCAGAAATAAAGTTGTGAAAATCGTTGAAATTGTTTTTATATTTTTCGGCGTCGAGCTGATAAAGCATAGCTTTTTTGGTGGCAGAATTTTCGTTTTTCTCACCTGTATCAATTAACAAACCTGTTGAAATGATTTTTCTGCTAAAATTCCTACGATCAAGATTCATATCATAGATGGCCTCATACAGTTTTTGTAATTGAGGAATCGTGAATTTTTCAGGTAATAGTTCAAAACCTAATGGATGTAAAGCGGCTTTGTAGCGTAACTGTGAAAGCGCCATATTCACCATTTTGTTGTGATCAAAAATTAAATCAGGTTTGTCTTTAAAATTGAACCAATATCCATTCATCGAACGTGATAGCTCAGAATCGTGTGCATGGATATTAATCAAAGCAAAAAAACTAACAGAAACAGTACGTTCTACTGGGTCACGGGTAATTTCCCCAAAAGCATGGAGCTGTTCCATGTATACATTTTCAAGCCCTGTTAATTCATTCAATACTCTTTTTGCTCCTTCTTCTAAATCTTCGGTTTCATTTAAAAATCCTCCCATCAACGACCATTTCCCTTTTTCAGGTTCAAAGTTTCGTTTAATCAAGAGTAATTTTAATTCTTCACCATCAAAGCCGAAAATTATGCAGTCGATGGCTAAGAGAATCCTTGTATCATGTGTGTATTTTAGAAGCATTTCTGTTGTATTAAATAGATTGTGTAAATGTAACACAATTTATTTAATACAACAAATTCTTTTAAAAAGAAAATAATTTCTTAAAGTTAAGAAATTGATTTATAAAAAATTATGATTAAAACTTTTTTTTGTGGACAAAAAAAAATCTCTTCATACATCAATGTTTGTAATAAACGCTTGATACATAAAGAGATTTTATGGAGTAACTTTTATTTAAGTCTAAAGGACTAAACCTTCAGAAATTTTTGATTTTCATCAATTGTTTTATCGTTTGACTGAACAATAAAAAATTTAGCGCCACAGCTTGGGCAATTATAGTATTTTATGTTTGAGAAGTAAGAAAGAAATAGCTTAATATAAAACGGTCTCTTTATTCTATCACAGTGCAAGTTCCCACAACTGGGACATTTGTTAACAGAAGTCTTTCTTAAAAAATAGAACAAAAGAAAGAATGCCTGCAGAGCCAGTATTGCCAATACGGACAATACAAGCGGATTGTTCAATAAGCTTGTCATAATTTATCGCGTGTGTGTTAATGGTTGGAAGTTGAATTTAACATTCAAATCCTAGGTAAAAAGTTTAAATATAAATGGTTAGTTATACAACAATAGAATGAAAAAAAACTTAACTTATGATATCTTTGATAATAGTTTTTAATTGTCTAGAAAGATCAAAATATGAGATAAATTTGTCTAAAAATCAGAGGTTTATACTCATCTTATTACAAGTTAATGATAGACTTTTCATAATTGTACTTCTGCTAATTTCAATATTTTTTTTAAAATTACAATATCAAAAGGCTTAAATTTTGGTTTTTAAGCCTTAAAATGGCCAAAAATTTATTAGCTGGTACTTTTTTTCAATAATTACATTTATATTATATTAATATATCTTGAATATATATTAATATAATAGTGTTAACTATACGCAATTTTACTTTGAAGTTTTTAGTAGAAAGATTAAAGTACAAAAATAAACCAATAAACTTTATATGAGGTTAAGAAATTAATAAGAATAAATACTTAGGTGAGGGAGCGTGAAAAAATCATAGTTTGAGAGCGTAAAAAATGACTTCTGCGTTAGCGTAATAATTTAATTTTTCTAAGAAATCATTTTCATTATTCTAAATGGAATTGAAAAGATTCTTTAGTGATATTATCAGATAAATAAACTTCTTTAATAGTAGAAGCTAAAAAGTTTGTTAAAAAATCAATTGAAGCATTATTGTCAGCAGGAAGTTCCAGAAAAAAATTAACATTACTTTCTGTAGGCTGATGCCAGCCAATTTCTTTTAATTTATTTAATTGGTCAGCCGAAAGTTTACTTGCTTGAGATAAATATTGGTTAGATACAGCTTCACAAAACACGTCCTCTGCACCTTTTGAGCTAGCAGCTTGGATATAATAATCTTTAGTAATGTCGATTACAAAATAATTACTGTCGCCTCCTTCTTTAAGTATTTTATGTATGGCTGTTTTAATGAGTGAGTGATTCATGCGTATGCTTTTTCTGCAAAGGTAAAGCGAATACAATAAAAAACGTCAAAGATTTTTCTTTCCTAGAAAATCTTTGACGTTTTTTATTGATAACAAAATTATATACTAATTTTTAGGTTTGTTTTTAGCATCTATAATTGCCCCTGTTCCAGCACCCAAACCAGCACCAATAACTCCTCCAATTAATGCACCTTTTAAAGGCTTGTTATTTCTAGAAATAACAGCACCTGACACAGCACCCACACCCGCACCAATCAATGCTCCTTTAACAGCACCACTCATTTTTTTCTTTTTGACAACTGTTGAAGAACTAGTAGTACTCACCTTCTCAGTGGTAGTTCTTTGACCTCCAGCCGAAACCTTGCTTGATACGCTTTTAGTGCTTTTTAATTCATGCACATATTTAATAGAATCATTACTTGCTTGTTTAGTGGCTTCAATTTTCATAGAATCAATAGCCATTTGCTTTGCTAGTTTAAGTGCCTCAACATTTTGTATCGAATCGATAGCCATTTGTTTTGCTTGCTCTATTTCTGTTTTAGAGGTTGAATTACATGAAACCATCATAAATAAAGCAGATAGAATAATTAGTACGTTTTTCATAAATATAAATTATTTGATTTTAATGTATTAAAAGCATTAAAAAATCGTTCCACTAGTTTTGTTATATAAGTGTAGAAAAAAATACACACTATATTGGAGATTTTTAAAAGCAATTACAGCCCTTTTGATAAAGTACCTTCCATAAATAAGCCAAGACGAAAGAAACATTTGTTTGACATCAAGTAAGATGAAATTGAAGAAATGGTAGAAAGAATACGGAGGAGGTTGAAAACTTGTTATTGAAGCTGTTTAAACTTTCAGTTTCTGAGGTGAAAGTATTGTATTTTAGAATTGATTTTTTCAAAATTTGCGAAGCATAGCATCGCTATGTTGAGTAAATTTTGGAACAAGCTATTCTGAAAGACTTAGTTTAACCCGAAACGAAAAGTTTAAACAGCTTCATTATAAAAGTATTGTTATTTCATTGTAAACTTAACACACCAGATAAATTTTTTATTTATTCCATTTTTGATTAAAAGAATAATTATCATAAATTTAAAAATAAACATTTTAATTTATGAATAAGCGTATACATTCAATTGACTTTATGAGAGGTTTGGTTATGGTAATTATGGCTTTAGATCACGTTAGAGATTTAATGCATGTAGATGCTATCACCCAAAACCCAACAGATTTGGTTACAACTACTCCGTTTCTGTTTTTTACTCGTTTTATTACTCATTTTTGTGCACCTACCTTTGTTTTTTTATCTGGTACTTCAGTGTATATATCTCTCAAGAACAAAGAAAATATTGGACAAGCCCAATGGTTTTTATTAAGTCGAGGGTTGTGGTTAATATTATTAGAATACACTATCGTAAACTTTGGAATTTGGTTTGATATCAATTTTGGAATTATATTATCACAGGTAATTGCAGCCATCGGTTTTGGGTTTGTGTTGTTAGCAATTTTATTGAGGCTACCGGCTAAGGTACTTGGCATACTTGGTTTATTGATTATACTTACGCATGATTTAGTAACATCACTGCCTTCTGGTATTCAAAACCCTGATTTAAAGTTTGTTGCTACCTATCTTTTTGCTTTAAATGCATTTCCATTGATGCCAGACTTTACTTTTGTAGTTTCATATCCTATTATTCCTTGGTTTGGAATAATGCTAGTAGGATATGCTGCGGGGCTTATTTTTGACTATCCTCTGCAAAAAAGGAAAAGAACTTTATTGGCAATAGGTGCATCAATGCTTGTAATTTTTGCGGTAGTAAGGTACACTAATTTATATGGAGATTTGACAAAATGGTCGGTACAGAAAAATGCTACTTACACATTCCTATCTTTTATCAATGTAAGCAAATACCCTCCTTCATTTTTATATACATTCCTTACGTTGGGAGTGATGATTGTGGTGCTTTCTTACGTTGGGGGACTAAAGGGCAAGTTTGTGAAAATAATTTCAGTTTACGGTAAAGTACCTTTATTTTACTACCTAATACACTGGTATTTAATCCATATATTAATGATAGGCATGTTGTTTATACAAGGTTTTACATGGGAAGAAATGAATTTTGCAAACTTTACTTTTGGTAGACCAACTGGTAAGTCAGGGATTGAATTATCAGGAATTTATGTAGTATGGATAAGCATTGTAGTGGTGATGTATCCTCTTTGTGAATGGTATGGCCGTTATAAGGAAGACAATTCAGAAAAGAAATGGCTTCGCTATTTATAAATAATACGATTTATTCCGAATTTCTCAATCATAAAAAAGCGGTCGAAATTAGTTTTTCGACCGCTTTTTTATGATTGAGAAACAACGAATTCCTACTGTTTGAGCGATAGCGAGTTTAGGAATTCTTGATTTTTTGTTACTTTTTGTATCAAGACAAAAAGTAAGGACGAGAACAAATCAAAAAAAAATGAAATCTTCTAAACCTCGATACTTTAAAAGAAAATTCAGGATGACTCATATTAATCTTTAATTTGTCGAATTATCCTTGTTTTTTATCCTTTTGGCATCTTTCAGGCTTTTATTCAACATCCATTCAATTTGCCCATTCACACTTCTGAATTCATCAGCCGCCCATTTTTCAATGGCTTTCATCATTTCAGCATCTATTCGCAAGGCAAAAGATTTTTTTTCAGCCATAACTTATTGATTTAAAGTGCCTGTATTGATTACAGGCTTGGTTTCGCTGTCGCCACATAAAACAACCATTAAATTACTTACCATCGTTGCTTTCTTGTCTTCATCAAAAGTAATAATATTTTTAGTACTTAATAAACTCAAAGCACTTTCTACCATACCAACGGCGCCTTCTACAATTTTATGACGCGCCGCCACGACAGCAGAAGCTTGTTGACGTCTTAACATGGAATGTGCAATTTCAGGAGCGTAAGCTAGATAGGCGATTCTAGCCTCTATTACTTTGATACCTGCAATTTCTAATCTTTCTGTTACTTCGTTTTCAAGGGCATTATTGATGTCATCAAAATTAGTACTCAATGTTATTGTTGCCATTTCATCCTCAAAATGATCGTAAGGAAAAGAGCCTGCTAATTTTCTAACAGCCGAATCTGTTTGAATTTTAATAAAACTGGTATAATTATCAACTTCAAAAATAGCTTTAAAGGTGTCCTCTACTTTCCACACTAAAATAACACTTATTAAAATAGGATTCCCCATTTTATCATTCACTTTTACCTTATCGCTTTCAAAGTTTCTAGCTTTCATTGATAAACTTGTACGAGTATAGAAAGGGTTAATCCAGAATAAACCATTTTGTTTAATTGTCCCTTTATAATTACCAAACAACAAAAGCACCTTAGCAGTATTCGGACTAATAATAATAAATCCTTTTGCTATCAATAAAAGCAAAATACAAGCCACAATAGTATCGAAGGGATGCTTGTAAACAATACCGAAAATCAAGAACCCAAAACTTAATAATAAAGCAAAAAGAGCAATGTATCCATTAAATGGATTAATGTTTTTTTCAGTGTTCATAGAAGTGATTATTTTGATATTAAAATGATATTACAATAGTACTATAATTTGTATTCAAAAATGACTGTTATTGTATTAAATATCAATAAAATAGGATGAGTGGTTAATGAGATAGATTAATGTGGTGGCACAAAAAAATCCTTCAAATATCTTGAAGGATTTTAATGATTTTAGTGTTTATTTTTGGTCAAAATCTTCAACAACTACGGTTTCGGAAAGGTAATCATGCCAAGTTCGTTTATGGTTAATTAATATCGATAGCCCATCAAAAGGAATAAGCCGACAAATAGACCTAGTGGTAATATGATACCATGTTAAACTTTCTCCAGATATTGTAACTGTTTTAGTTTTAGTTAAATATTTTGCTACTGTTTTTCCATAAATTTTCTCTAGAAAAAAATAATTCCCTATCAAAATAGCTAAGCTCAAGAATACTATAAGCGTAGAGTCTTCTAATTTAAAAAAAAGAATTAGAAAGAATATCAAACCATATGTCAACAATAAATCAAAAATGCGATTTAAGCCTCGTGCTGGAATTTTAGCATAAATAAAGGAAGAATTATCAGGAAGCAACACTGCTAATTTTTCTTTATCTATCTTTTTAGGTTGAGTTAATATTTCCTCCTCATTTGGTATATTGATTGCTAAGCCTCTTTTGTTAATCTCTGTTCTAAGAATTTCTCTTATTTCTGGTGTCAAATCATACACATCTCTGGCAATGATTTTTATTCTACCGTCATCAAATAGTCTGTAATTTTCAATGAGTTGTTCTCTTGTAAGCATAAAAAAAGATTTAAGGTTAATAGTGTGGTTATTGATGTTTGAAATACTAAAATTGCATTTAATCTTCTTTAATTAGCCAATAGATTGTGTAAATTACTAGAAGAATTGAGCCTAAAATTATAATCCTTTTTCCATGCGCTCTATCTTTTTGTTGGTAGATATAAACTCTATCACCATTGGGAAGCGTTTTTTGGGTTGACATAAGATCCCACCCGATAGTAATACCAAGAAGCCCTCCTACAATTGCAAAAAAATATCCCCAAAAAATTTTTGAACTTTGTTCGGGTTCAGGTTGCATCATGTCTTTGATTCTACTCGCACTCAAAGAATCAATAAAGTCTTTATCTATTTGCTTTCCCCTTTCTGTTAATATTTTTTTAGCTAGCTCATAATCAAAAGCAGACCATTCATCGGCTTTCAGGAGTATTTCATAAAGTTCAGTATCATTAAAATCAAAGAGGTAATACGAGCGGTCAACTTCTTGAATATTTTTTGAAGCTAAGTCACGTTGTATATTGTTTACTTCGAGGAACTTGTCAGCTGGAATTTTAACAATAAATTTAGGAAGAGCTATCGTCGATGTATAGGAATTCGAATTAGGACGATAATTTTCTGTTTCATATTGAATATTATTATCGTCTAAGATTTGGAGTAATTCATTGAATTCAAGTTCATTATTGAACTCACGGAAGGTTAGGAATTGGTGCATTTACTGAAATAAGTGGGTTGTTATATGATAGTTATTAGGATAGTAATAGCAATATAGCAAAAATAAAAATTATTAATGCGTCAACATAATCATTTAATATTTTGACGCATTAATAGTTGATAATTACTTAACCAAATATTTCGAACTTACCCAGCCTTCTATATCATTTAGCCCATGAACGGTGTCTAATACTTCTACAAAACTCCAAGTTCCTTCTCGTTTAAATACGGTTACTTTTGTATTGGCTGGTAGCATATCTGTAATGGTTTCAAACTGTGTTCCTGCTCCTTTACGAATATTTACTTGTGTGCTTGTCTTATACAAATCCAAAGTAGCATCTTTACGGCCCATTGCTTTAGCTTTAAAGCTTGTCATTGGAAAAGCGGGTCCTGGGTCGGTTTTTCTAAAAGGAGCGATGTCTTCATGACCTATTACATCTTTTAACTGATAGGTTTTTACTAACAAAGTCGCAACATCTATCGCTACTGATAATTGTTTTTCGGAATATTCTTGCCATCCATTTTCAGCTGTTTCATTTTTATGTTTGGCAATAATTACATCATCGTCAGATACAGTAGTTTTATCTACTGGACAAACCCATTTACCTCCTTGTTTGGCTAATTTGCCACCGTTTACCAACTCGATGCCTATTGAATAACTATTTAGTCCGTTCAAGCCATTCCATTGACTTACACCAGCATGCCAAGTGATGATATTAAAAGGGGCAAACTGTGTAATCGTACCGTCTCTATCAATCACCAGATGGGCAGAAGCCTTGGCTGTAGGATTCAGAAACCAAGCAATAGAGCCCGAAGCTTTAGTAGCTGCGGTATAATGCATTACTAAATAAGAAGGAGTGTATTTTCCTGCTTTGTTAGGAGTAGGACGATAGCTTACTTGCTTACCATCATCAGTGTAAAGTAAATGATTTAGGATTTTCATAGTCGTAACAGTTTTGAGAAAAGGAGTTCAAATGATTCTTAATTCAGAAAGGAAATCAAATGTGCTTGTTATTGATAATCAATGATTTGATTCTAAGTAAAACTATATATTTATCCCTCTCAGGTCAAATAAAACATAGATTTTTGCATACAATTTTTATTAAGTGGTAGTTCAGAGGATTCTCTTGCAAATTTGGTAAGGCTATATAGAGATATAGACCAGCAATAATTAGGAAAATGGGAGGGAGGAGGAAAAAACGGTTTGATGAATTGGTATCTGATATACCAATTCACCAAGCCGTTAAGTAGTAATTTCTAAGTAATTTATGTACAATAAATGATGTTAACGTATATCTCATATTTTAAGCCGCAGTATCAAAAAGCTTAAAACTAATCACTCATAGCTTTTCCTTAATTCAATATAAAACGTTCAATTACTTCAGCTACGCCATTATCGTTGTTCGAAGCTACAATCACATCAGCTTTATGGCGAATTTCAGGCGTCACGTTATCAACCCATACACCTAGTCCAGCATATTCAATCATTGATAAATCGTTGTTGGCATTACCCACCGCTATGATTTCATCAGCATGAATATTCAGTCTTTCAGCCAATCTTGCTAAACTAGCGGCTTTATCAATACCTTTCTGCATGATTTCTAAGAAAAAAGGCTTAGAAGTCGTGATACTTTTATGATTAATCTGGGCTTTTAATTTTGCACCTACGCTCGCCAAGTACTCAGGTTCTTCAAGCATCAGGCATTTTACCGAAGGGGCTGTGATAGCCTCTTTAAAATTGGCTACTTTACGCAGGGGCATTCCTGTAAGGCGGGCTTCCAAGTCGATATATTCTGATGCTGATTCTGTGATAATTGCCCCATCGTGATATGCTAAAATGTGTACATTATTTTCCACACTAAAATCATACAACTCATGAATGTGCTCGGTACTAATGCTTTGCTCGAATAGAATTTCGTTGTTTGCCATATCAGTAATCACCCCGCCATTATAAGACAATATGTATGAGCCGTAGGTATCTAAAGATAAATCTTTGGCATAAGTTGTCATAGCCGGAGTGGGTCTGCCAGAAGCCAAAACCACATAAACACCCTTTTCTTGGGCTTTTAGAATCATCTCTTTATTCTTATCAGAAATGAGGTGTTCATCAGAAAGTAGCGTGTCGTCCATGTCCAACACCAACATTTTATATTTCATTTGTAAGGATTTTTCTGCAAATTACAACTCAAGTACTTATGAGCTTACATTATCTAAAAAAGTTTATATAGTTTCCTGATATTAAGTAATATGAAAGAAACTTTGGCATTCAATTTTAGTGTTCAATAGTTATCAATTAGTTATATCAAGTAATGAGTTAAAGTGATTAATCACTAAAACACTCATTCGCTGACTCACTCAAATATTTTAAACAAACATGAAAAACTCAATTTATCTATTTTTGATTGGTACAATGCTATTTACATCATGTGGGAATAATGCTGAAGTACAAGCCCTCAAACAAGAAAATGCTGCGCTGTCGGAACAGTTAAAAGCGATGAAAGCTAATGGTTTTGCCAATGCTCCCAAGTATATATTGAAGATTCGCTTGAAGCAGTCTCATTTTTCGTTAAGCATCAAGAAGCATATCAAGGATGCCGTCAATGCTATTGAGTTTGAATTGCCCGTAGATAAAGAGTTTTTTGATTCTGTTTCTGAAGGTACAGAGCTAGTGGATAAATTTAGATTTGGCTCATTTGTTTTATATGGAAGCTTTGGTGACTGGGAAATGACTGTGAAGGAGAAGGAAGTGAGAGAAGTAAAACCTTAGGTTTTATATTTTGCTTTATTAAATTAAATAGTCAAAAACTGAATGTCAAATGTCATAAAGTGTGAAAATTTTTCACATTGTACGTGAAAAACAACGAAATTTGCCTTCAAATTTAAAAATCCCTGATGCGCAAATATTCTATTATTATTCCTGTTTATAACCGTCCTGATGAAGTGGAGGAGTTACTTCAATGTTTGGTTAAGCAAACATACACTTATTTTGAAGTAGTGATTGTTGAAGATGGTTCGGTTAACAAATGCGAGCAAGTTGTAAAAACGTTTAAGGACAAGCTGGATATTCATTATTATTACCAACAAAATACTGGGCAAGGCTTTGCCCGTAATACGGGTTTTAGTAAAGCTACAGGCGAATATTTTATCATCCTGGATTCTGATGCACTGATTGAAAATGATTACTTGTCAATCGTTGAGAATCAATTAAATACTGAATATTTAGACCTCTACGGGGGACCTGACCGAGATCACCCGAATTTTACACCTATCCAAAAAGCCATTAGTTATTCTATGACTTCGATTTTTACGACAGGAGGAATCCGTGGAAGTAAAAAGAATTTAGGGGGTACTTTTCATCCAAGAAGTTTTAACATGGGGCTTTCGAGAGAGGTATATGAAAAAACAAAAGGCTTTATCATCACCCGAATGGGCGAAGATATCGAGTTTAGTATCAGGGCTATTTCGCTAGGCTTTAAGTCTGGTCTGATTCCAGAGGCTTTTATTTACCATAAACGAAGGACTAGTTTTATTCAATTCTATCGTCAGCTAAGATTTTTTGGTAAAGCACGTATCAATATTAGTCGATATTTTCCCAACGAATTAAAGTTAGTCCATACTTTTCCAATGGTTTTTACACTTGGATGCTTCTCGATACCATTGTGGTATTTTATTTTTACGCCCTTCTTTTACCTAGGAATCATTATTTTAAGCATTTATGTATTGCTTAATTTTCTTGATTCAACGTTTAAGAATAAAAGTATTGAAGTTGGCTTACTTAGTATTATTGCCGTATTTGTACAGCTAATAGGCTATGGAGTAGGTTTTATGAGCGAAGGATGGAAGAAACTCTTTGAAGATAAAGGCTTTAAACAAACAGGAGAACAAATAGAATATCCTTCATAAGTTAAGGTGATGAATTGTGATTTAAGCTACTGGTAGCCGCTTTAATTTACGTTCTAACTTCGCTTAACTAAAAAGTCCTGATTGAATTTTCAATCAGGACTTTTTAGTTACTGTTAACTCATTGCTCAAAGCTCAAAACTGATAGCTAACAGCTACTAATAATATTGCTCGACAGCTAAATAATTTTTAACATAATCATTCACGCCATCTTCTAAAGTTGTAAAGTTTTTATCATATCCTATTGATTGAAGTTTCGACATATTTGCTTCTGTAAAATATTGATATTTATCTCTAATATCTTCCGGAGTATCTATAAATGAAATATTTTCAGGAAGATTCAAGGCTTTGAATGTATTTTTAACCAAATCTAAGAAAGTCCGTGCATTGCCAGAACCAAGGTTGTAAACGCCAGAATTACGACGATGATGCATCAAATAAATGCATACCTCTACTACGTCCTTTACATATACAAAATCGCGCATTTGCTCACCATCCTTATAGTTTTCATTGTGCGATTTGAATAGCTTCATCATACCAGTATTTTTAATCTGGTTGAAGGTATGCCAAATGACAGAAGCCATTCTGCCTTTATGAAATTCATTTGGTCCATAGACATTGAAAAACTTTAAGCCAGCCCAAAAAAATGGTTGTTCTTCCTGTTTTAAAGCCCAAATATCAAAATCATTCTTAGATTCTCCGTAAGGATTCAAAGGCTTTAATTGAGGAATTAAAGACTCGTTGTCGTCATAACCTAATTCACCTAATCCATAAGTAGCTGCTGATGAGGCATATACTAAAGGGATTTGATAATCATGACATTTCTTCCAGATTTTCTTTGAGTAGTTCAAATTCAATTTATTGAAAATATCAACATTGAATTCAGTAGTATCTGTTCTCGCACCGATGTGAAAACAAAACTCAACTTCCTGATAATTTGCGTCTAGCCATTCAAAAAAGTGTTCTCTGTCCACCCTTTCTTGAATTTTTTTACCATCAAGATTTTTATTTTTCTGTTCGTCAGAAAAATCATCAACGGCGATGATATAATTGAAATTATCTTGATTCAAACGCTGAATCAGGCAACTTCCAATAAATCCTGCGGCACCCGTAACAATAATCATAGAGTAGCAATTATAATAATTGTATTTATACGTGTTAGGTAAATTTAAAAAACTATCAAAATTAAAATTAAGTTTCCATTTAAACTATACACAGATTTTGGAAAAAATATAATTTTTCAAAGATTTGTGTGAGTTTTTTACTTTTATAATTAAGTTCTTTACTGATTTTGTTCAAAAACGATAAGTAAAAATGCTTAATCTTTAAAATTGAATTTATTCATGAAAGCCTGATATTCGCAGATTTAATTTTTTTGAAAATAAATTCATTGTAATTTTGCGGACTATTCATATTTATAGGTATCTATTGCTATTGTTTTCCCAAGGATGCCTTCACTTGTAAACACTGAAAACAATGGTTTATGTAAGTCGTAAAGAGTATTTTAATGCAGCACACAGGTTGTACAACCTGAGCTGGTCTGAGGAAAAGAATCGTGAAGTTTTTGGGCCTTGTGCTAATGTAAACTGGCACGGTCATAATTTTGAATTGATTGTTACCGTAAAAGGCAAACCCGACCCTGATACTGGTTTTGTAATTGATTTAAAGGTGTTAGGTGATATCATCAAACAAGAAGTTATTGAGAAAGTTGATCATAAAAATCTTAATCTTGATGTAGATTTTATGCAAGGTAAAATGGCAAGTTGTGAAATTTTTGTCATGGAGATTTGGAAAATATTAGCCCCTAAAATTTCAGGAGTTTCGTCAACTGCTAAATTGTATAGCTTAAAATTGTACGAAACTCAAAAGAATTTTGTAGAATATTTTGGTGAAGAATAACGCTTATTTTGAATGTCGGATTTAGGAATGTCGGTATTAAAAACCATCGAAAATTATTCATAAATCCGAAGTCTGCAATCCAAAATCAAATGAAATATTATATCATCGCTGGAGAACGTTCGGGAGATTTACACGGCTCGAATTTGATTAAAGGTATTCGTAAACATGACAATGCTGCTGAAATCCGAGCTTGGGGAGGTGATATGATGCAGGCTGCTGGGGCAGAAATTGTAAAACATTACAGAGACCTTGCCTTTATGGGATTTTTCGAGGTCGTAAAAAATCTTCCTACGATTATTGGCTTCTTTAATTTTTGTAAAAAAGATATTTTAGCTTTTCAGCCAGATGTTGTTATCTTGATTGATTACGCAGGTTTTAATATGCGTGTCGCCAAATTTGCTAAATTAAAAGGCATCAAGACATTCTATTATATTTCGCCAAAGGTATGGGCTTGGAATCAATCGCGCGCCTTGAATCTGAAAAAGTATGTGGATAGATTATTTGTCATTTTCCCTTTTGAAAAAGACTTTTTCAAAAAGTATGATTATGACGTTGATTATGTAGGGAATCCATTGTTTGATGCCATTGCAGACTTTCAGCCTTCCCAAGATTTTAGGAAAGAAGCACGACTAGGGCAGAAACCTATCATCGCTTTGTTACCAGGTAGTAGAAAACAAGAAATTGAAGGAATGTTATCCGTGATGCTAACACAAGTGTATTTATTTCCTGACTATCAATTTGTTATTGGTGCGGTATCTAATTTACCTAAGGAATTGTATGCTCGTTGGCAATCTATCTTTCCTGTAAAAATTGTCGTTGATGATGCCTATAATCTGCTTTCAGTAGCTGATGCCGCTTTGGTTACTTCTGGTACTGCGACGCTTGAAACCGCTTTGTTTAATATTCCCCAAGTAGTTTGTTATCGTGGCGGTTGGGCAGCCTATCAGGTATATAAACGAGTGATTAGAGTACCATTCGTGTCGCTAGTGAATTTGATTGCAGGACGAAAAGTAGTGACAGAATTACTTCAATATGATTTGACCAAAGATAATCTACAGGCTGAATTGACCAAAATAACATTGAACAAAGAAAGTCGAGAAGAACAATTAAAAGGCTACGAAGAAATTAGGAATTTACTCGGCACAAAAGGAGCTTCTGAAAAAGCGGGTGCTTTGATGGTAAATTATTTGAAACAATCATAAAGACTATAACAAAAAAGGCTTCACTTAGTGAAGCCTTTTTTGTTATTAATATTTTAAGTAATTACTTATCCAAGTTTTTTTATAACCACCAATCTTATCAAAGAACAAAGCAATTTGTTTTAAATCGGCGTGAGAATCAGACGTTGTATAAAAAGGCTCGCTGATAACAATTGCTTTAATAGAATAATCAAAACCAATCATCACAATAGGAATCTCAGCGTTTTTTGCGATAAAATAAAACCCCATTTTTAATTTATCAACATCTTTTCTAGTCCCTTCAGGCGCAATCACAAGATGTAACTCTTCTTTTGAATTATATAAAGTAGTGACAGCTTTCACAACCTGATTATTACTTGAACGATCTACAGGGTAACCACCTAGCCAATAAAACATCCAGCCAAATGGACCTTCAAATAATTCTTTCTTACCTAAGAACCCCATTTTTACACCAATGGCAGCTCTAGCACCAATTCCCACGGGAAAATCTACTGATTTTGCATGAGGTGCAACTATCAAAATACTTTTTTTAATATATTTTGGAAATTCGCCAACAAGTTTCCAACCTGCTAACTTGAAAAGGAATTTGAATAAAAAATTAAACATTTTAAGGAGCAATGAAAATTAAGTTTTGTGTAACAGACTTTCGTTTTTCTTACTGAAATTAACTGTTTCAATACCGATAGTCAATTATTTAGCAGAAAAATCAATTTGCATAAATGGATATGGAGTAAAACAAAGAATAAAGATAGCTAATGACACCCACCCCAATAACTGTCTTTTGAAGTCTAAAGGTTCATCGATTTCTACTTCGGGATGATATATTCCTAAAAATCTACCTAGTAAAAATAAAAAAGGAAAGAATCCAGAGAAACCTTGAATGCTTGCTAAGGCAGGAATATAACTCAAAATAAATTGTCCTACTACTACGCTTAAGCTCAACACCCATGAGGTAAGCTGATTTTCTGAAATTCTTGAAAAACAAATTCTTAAGAACAATACATACCCCAACAGCCATGTAAAGAAATCAGATTCAGATTTATAGTATCCTGTTACACCAATATTTTTAATGTCGGCAATGGTAAACATGCCATATCCAGCAAAAAAAGCAAAAGCCACAAAAATAATAGGAGAAATAATATTAAATTTCTTTTTACCGATTAATCCATAAAGAATATGTCCGCCGTCTAATTGACCAATGGGAAATAAATTGAGTGCGGTAAAAAACAATGCTAAATATCCAGCCCAAATCAATGGATAGTGCATGATTTCAAAATTGGGTGGTAAAAGCTTAGGGTCTGCTACGTAGTTTTTAAAGAATTTAAACAATAGATTATCCCCCAACACTAATTGACCATTCATAAATTTAGGAATCTTCATTATCTCTGTAGGATATTCTCTTCCAAATTTTTGATAATCAGGATGTACTGTAAAAATATATTCAAAGGGAGGCAAATGGGTAAAGCCATAATACAATACTGCCAAGGCCACGACAAAACCTGCTAAAGGACCAGCAATGCCAATGTCGAAATATTGTTTTCTTGAACGCGTTTTCCCCGTGATTCGAATGACTGCTCCCAATGTACCAATGCCTATATCCGTTAGAACACTCAGCCACATGGGAATATAATATGGGAGGGAAGTTTTGATATTATAATACCTTGCCGTAAAATAATGCCCAAATTCGTGGCAAGTGAGGAATGCTAAAAATGGAATAGAGAATTGAAAGCCTTGCCAAAAATCTTCAGGAAAATGTAGAAGATAGGGTTCGGGAAAAAAGAAAAAAGCCTTGGCAGTCATTGCTTCTGCACCTGCCAAGGTTGTTGTTATTAATGTAACGATGAAAAGAACCGCTTGGATAATCTCTGTTTTATACTTCATTTGAAAATAAATCTAAAATCGTAAATTCTTGAGGAACAATTTGCTTTGTTTGAATACCTATCGCAGCAGCTCCTTCTAAGTTTACTAACAGGTCATCCAAGAATAAGGTTTCAGAAGCTATCAGATTAGCTTGTTTCAACACTGTTTCGTAGATGTCTACTTCAGGTTTTAGCTTTCCCATTTCAAACGAAAGGAAGACATAATGAAAAATATCACTAAAATGCTTTATACCTGTAGCACGCTCTAAAATTCTTTCTACTTCTAAAAAGTGAATATTGCTAGTATTCGAAAGAATATAAATCTGATATTTTATGGCTAATTTTTTGAGGAGTTCAATCCTTGCTGGGTCAATATCCATTAATAAAGCACAAAACGCTGTATCAATCTCTTGGTCACTAGCCGTGATTTTTAACTCTTCTCTAATTTCAGCCCTAAATTCAGCATCGCTTAAATGTCCTTTTTCGTATCTAGACCAAATTTGCTTTTCTTTCAGAATTCTTTCACTTTCTTTCCAGTTTACATTTTCTGAAATCTTTGTAAAAGCCTTAAATGTTTTTTCAAAGTCAATGTCTATGATTACATTTCCTAAGTCGAAGATGATATTTTTCACTATTTGTATACACCCATATTACCAAATTTCTCAATTCTTTGATTGATTCTTTCAGCAGGGCTAATGTTTTGAAGTTCAGAAATCGTTTTAAGTATTACGTCTTTTACAGTTTGACTGATTGTCGGATAGTCAAGATGTGCACCGCCTAGTGGTTCAGGAATAATGCCATCTACTAAACCATTTTTCAACATATCAGTAGCCGTTGGTTTTAATGCCTCCGCTGCTTGTTCTTTAAAATTCCATGTTCTCCATAAAATAGTTGAACAGTTTTCTGGAGAAATTACAGAATACCAAGAGTTTTCGAGCATCAACACTCTATCACCAATCGCAATCCCTAAAGCTCCACCAGAAGCACCTTCGCCAATGATAATACAGATGACAGGTACTTTTAGCATAAACATATCACGAATGTTTCTAGCAATAGCTTCCCCTTGTCCGCGTTCTTCTGCTTCTAAGCCAGGGAATGCACCAGGCGTATCTATCAAAGTAACGATTGGCTTGCCAAATTTCTCTGCCATTTTCATTAAGCGTAACGCTTTGCGATAGCCCTCTGGGTTTGGCATTCCGAAATTACGCAATTGGCGTTGCTTAGTATTTCTTCCTTTTTGCTGACCAATGAACATAATTGTTTGGTCTCCAATTTTACCAAAACCTCCCACCATTGCTTTATCATCACCTACATTTCTATCACCGAAAATCTCTATAAACTCATCACAGATGTTTTCGATATAGTCTAACGTATAAGGGCGTTCAGGATGACGAGAAAGTTGCACTCTTTGCCAGCGAGTTAGATTAGTAAATGTTTCTCTTTTTAGCTCTTCGATGTTGGCTTCCAACTGTGAGGCCGCTAAAGACACATCTACATTATTATCAATTGCCAATTTTTTCATTTCAGCTAATTTAGCTTCAAGCTCGGCAATAGGTTTTTCAAAATCTAGTAAAGTACGCATATTTAGTTTTTTACGGTTATTAAATTATCCGTTGACTATTTTAGAAAGGTAAAATTCAGCGAATAAAACTGAAGTTTTAAAAATATTCACGCAAAATTAGACAAATATCAACCTAAAAGAAAAGACTGACCAATTTTTTGAGATTTGACCAGCCTTTTAAGCTATTATAAAATATATTCTTGTCCCATTTCTGGAATTTCAATGTTTGAATATCCTTCGTCTTCAAGCAAAGTCTTGAAAGTATTCATACTATCTTCTTCTCCATGGATTAAAAACACTTTTTTGAGCTTTTTAGGAGACTGTTTCTTGACAAAATTAACTAAATCCTGTTGGTCCCCATGACCCGAGAAAATATCAATTTTCTCAACGTTGGCTAAAACTTGATATTCTACATCTTTGATTTTCAAAGACTTCTGCCCGTTCATCAAACGCCAGCCCAATGTTCCTTCAGATGAATAGCCTACCAACAGAATAGTACAATATACATTGTTGATATTGGCAGCAATGTGTTGTTCTACTCGCCCTCCAGAAATCATTCCCGAAGCTGAAATGATAATACAAGGCTCAGCATAATTAGAAATAGCCTTGCTTGATTTTTCACTTTGAATATATTGTAAATTTTCAAAATCAAATAAGGAATCATTTTCCTCGTAAAAATCTCGAGCTTGTTTATTCAGCTGTTTGATGTTTTTTTGATATACTTTGGTGGAAGCATAAGCTAAAGGACTATCACTGAATACTTTAATCGGCGTAAATCCCTTTTCAGAGTACAACCTATTTAGGGTATAAAGCAATGCTTGCGTTCTGCCAATTGAAAAAGCAGGAATAATTAACCTGCCTGGAATATCAATACAAGTACGCTGGATGATTTCAGCTAAGGCTTCTTCTGGTGTTTTTTTGTCTTCGTGCAATCTGCCACCATAAGTAGTTTCGCATAATAAGTAATCAACCTCTGGAATTTCAGTAGAAGGGTCTATATGCAGAGGATAGTCTTTTCTACCGATATCACCAGAAAAACAGATACTTTTCGTCTCACCATTTTCTTGTACTTCAATAATAATATGAGCCGCACCCAATAAATGCCCAGCAGGAATAAACGTTACCCAAGCATTATCGGCAATTCTGAATCGTCTGTGAAATTGAAGTGTAACAAAGTTACTCATTGCATCTTCAACGTCTTTCTGTAAATATAAATCGCCCTTAATAAGCAACCTATCCATCTTTTTTTTCTTCTTTTTGCTATCTCCTTCTGCTTGTTTTACTTTTTTTAAGTTCAGATTGGCTGCATCATACAACAAAAGGCTTGTCAAATCGGCGGTTGAAGAAGTACAAAGTACTTGCCCTTCATAACCTTCACGATACAACATGGGGATATTTCCAGAATGGTCTATGTGTGCGTGTGTAAGAAGAACTAAATTTATTTGCGAGGCCTCAAATGGAAAAAATGCTTTATTACTTACTGGTTGTGTATAATCAACTTCGCGACCCATATTTCTTCCACAATCAATCAGAATCTTAAATTCATCATCTAGTTCAAGTAAATACATACTACCCGTCACCTGCCTCGTAGCTCCCCAAAAAGTTAATTTCATTCTATGTATTTTATGTTTTAAATCCTAATTGGTAATTAGTGTAAATACAAAGATACCAAAAAGAGCTTCAATTCAAATAGTTGAATTTCCTGAAAAACAGAAAATCTCAAGAAAGTATTTGTCTATCTGGACTTTATCCCCCAAAATTTTGCGTGATTCTGCTAAAAGGACTATTCTGTGATTTATAAGGATTTTTACTTAATCTGATTGCACAGCCCATCGCCCTATAATTCTTATTGAGCAAATTAGCACGGTGTCCAGGCGAATCCATCCACTCATTTACAATATTAGTGGCCAACTCTTTATAAGTCTGCATCGTCAAGGTTTTTTCAGTTTTACAATCGATATATTGAAAATCACCTCCCTTTCTTTTAGGTTCAATAAGACAAAACATATCTTCTTTCGATTGAATAATATCAAACTCAGCAATATTTTCAGCCATTTGTGAAAACTCACTAGTTTTATTCATGATTCTTTTGGCAAAAGTTCTGTTGCTTCTACTAGAAGGTTCTTCGTGGCTATAAAAATTCCTATTAATCATTGCTTCTGAATGTTCAGATGCTACTTGATGTAGTACAGAAGAATAAGAGAAGAGTGGGAGATGATATTTTTTTCGTTGTAAATTACTTATATGAAATAGCGTAGCATCAAGTAATTCTTCATTTGGATTTCTAGCATCAATGGGTTGATTGACTTTTGCGGTGCTTAAGAAATCATTTGTATTGACTTCATAAAGAGAAGTTTCTGTTTGAAAAGAAGTGTTTACAACACAGAGAAATATTAAAAATAGGTACTTCATACATTTTTTATTTATAAAACGTATGAAGTACCTACTATAGTTTATTTAGCAAAATCTGCGGCTAATTTATTTAAAGTTTCATCACCAACTTTTCCCGAAGTAATTACGGTACGATAGCGGAAAGTAACGGATTGTTTCGGTGCCAACGTATAGTTCAACTCTTTCTTTTCTTTACTGAAAACATTCTCACCTAATGGATTGGCAGCAAAAAGTCCATAGCCACGTGCATGCCAAAATGTAGGATAGTTTACATTTTTAGGGTGGTCGATGATAGCAATAGAAATATCTTCGTCTTTGATTTTACCAGCTAAGTTTGTCCATTTCCCTCTAGTACTCCACACATTTTCACCTTCAATGCCTTCACTGCTTCTATAGTTACCAGTAATACCTGTGTTATCCAATTTGTCCACTTTGGTTTCAATACCACTTGCATCTACGAAAACATCAGGTTTGTCAGAAGGGTGTTCTAATTCACGCGCAACTCTGATAGCAAAAAAGCCATCTTTTACATCTTTAAAAACAACTTCTTGGTCCTGAGCCGTCAATGTTGTAATTCTGTCAATAATACGTTGGTTACCTTTTGCATGAAAAACATACGTTGTTTTTTCTTTCAAAAGTGTAGCACCCTTTCCGTCCGTATCAACCCAGTCGGCTGTTACAGATAAACTTGCTTTACTTGCTCCGCCTTTGCTCGATACAATCCCTGTATGCTTAATAGTTCCATATTTTGAACGGTCTTTGATAGCAGTAGAATTGTTCCAAAAATCAAATCCATTTACAGATTCATAATTAAGCCACATCCCTACGTGGTGCGGATGGTCAACTCTTTCTCCCGGACGAGTAGCAAAAGGATATCCGCGTGTAATAGTAGTTCCTTTTGAAGTAAGGATTGGGAACAATACAGGTTTTTTTAGAATGGCATCGCTTGGGTAGAAGTAAGCTGTAAAAGGTTTATCGTCTACTAATACATCTACTTTGTTTTCATTTTCTTTAACAACAAGTTTGATTTGATCTTTTTTTTGTTGAGCTATTGCGAAATTATAGCCAAATAAAAGTGTACAAAGCAATAAAAAGTTTTTTTTCATTAGTATTTTTTTTGAGAGTTTTACCATTAAAATTGTGTTTACTTATCCAAAGCATAAAAGAGTTTTTTTATACTGAATAGCCCTTAAATTTCCTGCTTTTTCATGGCCAGATTTAACCAATATAATACGCCGATAAATATAATAATTTCGAAAAAGTATTCCATTGTAAAGCGTAACTCAGAGAAATCTTTGAATTGTAAAAATGGTTTGCCAATTCTAAACCATAACGAAGGCTGAAAAGAAGCAATGAATTGAATTAGGAAGGTAATTACGATAAATCTTTTACGATTAAAAAAGTTAAAGCCAAAAATCAGAGGCATTGAATAAATGAAAACATAATTGGCATACGAACCGATTTGTATCACCATCATTAACCCAAAAAGAATTATCCAAATTTTAGGAATGTATTCCTGAATGGTTAATTTCCTGCTTAGGTAGGTCTGCCACAAAGCAAATACTAATATGACAAAAAGACCAATCCAATTGATTACCTTAATGTTATTACCTAGGTTAAAACTCCAGATGAAAGGGTTTGCAATAGACCAAGCATTAGGAGCCATAGGTTCTTGAGCCAAACGGATAGGCATTAAGAATGAATTACCACCATAATGCAATAAGAAAAAAAGGACGGGTAAGCCTACTACTATATTGCCTAGAAAGAATTTAACTTTGTCTGTTACTTTAAAAAATATCAGAGGGATAAATAAGACAAAAAATGCTTTAGTACATAATAAGCCAAGACCAGTGATTATGCCTAATACAAAATCTGATTTTTGTTTTTTCCAACAATAAATGATTAAACAAGCAAAGCCCCACATCCAGATATCTTCTTGCCCACCGATGACACAAAAAATAAAAGGACCAGGGAGTAATAAATAAATTAATGTTTTGAACAAGTCTGCGGATTGGTTTTTAGAGGAGAACGTAATCATGGTCATCCAAAGAACAAGGAGCTCAATAAATATCATTAAGAGCGTAACGGCTTCGGGGCTATCCCAAAGAAAAAGCAATAAGGCAGTGATATAAGGGAATAATGGCGAATATAATGACTCGAAGTCACGGTATACTAATTTTAATTTAAGGGCTTCTTGGGCTGATTTCCAAAAAATGATAACATCCGACTGTGCTTTGAAATGCAGGATGACATAAACAATTATAAAGGGGATAATCCTAAACAAGATAGATAGTATTAAAAAAGAATTAACTCTTTTTAATTTATCAAAGATTTTTTCTAAGTCTTGTTGATACCTAAAAGCGAGTAATGCTATAAAACACAGGCCTAATGAAATCAAAATTTTAAAATAAATCGTTCCGTACTTAGTCATGTCTATCATATTATCTATGAAATTTAGAGAGCTAGTTGCATAACTAACCCAGATGATTGAATAGAATTAATAGCTAATGATGGTATAGCCTAGTATAACATAGTACGAGAAGATGTAAAACAAAGACTTTAGTATAGTAAATATTATATCTAAATACTTTTAATGAAGAGTGGTTAGGTAGCCTTGGAAGAAAGCCTTTAAAATATAAGAGGGTTGGTTTGTTGAGGCTAAAGTTAGTGTTGTTTTATTGATATTTAAAATTTTATTTTTTTTTAGTATAAATTGATGGTTATTGTATTTTCAATTAACAGAACAAATACATGTTATGAAAAGAAGACAAAATTATATTTTTTCAAGATAGCTTTTGAAACCAAGTGTTTAGCCTTATTTTTGAATTCTAAATTGGTTGTGTAGTTGTTTTTATTAGTTTTTAGTTGTTGATTTACCCAAATTTTATCACAGCAAATCACTATTTAGCTAATGGCTATTTAACCATTTACCAAAAACAGTAAATTTTCCTATAATAATAAAAATGGCAGAAATCATAACCATGCCCAAAATGAGCGACACCATGACAGAAGGTGTTGTTGCAGAATGGCTCAAAAAAGTTGGTGACCCTTTAAAGCCAGGTGACGGCTTGATTGCAGAAATCGAAACAGATAAAGCTACGATGGAGCTTGATTTGGACGAAAGAATGGATTTGAGCAATTTTAAAGATTGCCGAATTTTATACATTGGTTTAGAGAAAGGCAAGGCCGTACCTGTAGATAGCATCATTGCTATTATTGGTGAAAATGGTGAAGCTTATGAACATCTTTTATCTGGTGGTACTCCTGCCAAAGCTGATGCCCCTGCTACTCCAGAAGAACCAGCCGCTGCGAAACCTGAACAAAGTGCTCCAGCTGTAGATACTTCTAATATCAAAGCCGAAGTAATTGGAATGCCGAAAATGTCGGATACAATGATGGAAGGTACGTTGGTGGCTTGGCTTAAGAAAGTAGGAGATACAATCAAAGCAGGTGATGCTCTTTTGGCGGAAGTGGAAACTGATAAAGCTACCATGGAATTTGATTTAGATAATTTTATTGATGTTACAAAATACAATCCTTGTACATTATTGTATATCGGTCTTGAAGAAGGAAAAACTGTAAATGTTGATGACGTTATTGCTATAATTGGGGAACCAGGTGCTGATTACCAAGCATTATTGAATGGTGGAAAAGCGGCTGCTGCTCCTGCAACTACTACTGCTGCTCCAGCTGCTAATAATACACCAGCGCCAGAAGCTAAAGTAGAAGAAGCTGCTCCTGTAGCTGATGCAGATGGAAGAATAAAAGCTTCACCATTGGCAAAAGCTTTAGCGAAAGACAAAGGCATTAACATTGCTCAAGTAAAAGGTACTGGTGAAAACGGAAGAGTCGTAAAAGCAGACGTTGATAATTTTGTTCCTGCCGCTGCTGCTCCTAAACCTGCTGAGGCACCTGCTAAAGCGTCAGGAAAACCTGCCGTAGCAGCACCAGTGATTACTGCGGAAGAAAGCTACGAAGAATTCCCATTGAATCAGATGCGTAAAACGATTGCTCGTCGTTTATCTGAATCTAAGTTCTCGGCGCCAGAATTCTATTTAACCATGGAAATCAACATGGATAAAGCGATGACTGCCAGAGTATCGATGAATGAAATTTCTCCAGTGAAAATTTCATTTAATGATATGGTGATGAAAGCCGCTGCTGTAGCTTTAACAAAACATCCAAAAGTGAATTCTTATTGGTTGGGCGATAAAATCAGAATCAATCACCATGTACACATCGGGATGGCTGTAGCTGTTGAAGATGGTTTATTAGTACCAGTAATTCGTTTTGCTAACACTAAATCACTTTCTCAGATTTCTGCGGAGGCGAAAGATTTAGGTGGTAAAGCTAAAAACAAGCAATTACAACCAAAAGACTGGGAAGGTAATACTTTCACCGTTAGTAACTTGGGTATGTTTGGTATTGATGAGTTTACATCAATTATTAACCAACCTGAATCTTGTATTTTGGCTGTAGGTGGTATTAAAGAAACTGTTGCTGTTAAAAACGGACAATTCTATGCGACAAACATCATGAAAGTAACCCTTACTTGTGACCACCGTACAGTGGATGGTGCAACAGGTGCTGCTTTCTTGCAGACTTTCAAACAATTATTGGAAGATCCAATCAAATTGTTAGTATAGTCTCGGATATAGGTTCACAAAAAAAGCTTGCAGATTTGTCTGCAAGCTTTTTTTGTGAATTAGGATTTTTAAAATTTCAACATCGTATAAAAATATTCTTTATCAGCCGTTGGAATAGAGGCTAGAGGCTTGTTTTTATAGATGGGATTAGTAGTTTCCCATGCATCAGGGGTAATATGAATTTCTTGATAAACACCATCAACGTTTGCTCTTAACCATACTTCAGTAGGCTCTATCCCTTCAGAACGCCAGCACATAGCCTCTAACTTTTTCGGACCTACTTTGGTTCTGCAAGGTAAGACTTTGGGAGAATCTGCCCATTCTACTGCTTTGTGTTTTACCCAATTTTTGTGGTCATAACTTTGTTCTGTTTCCCAATATTGTGGAACCATTTCAAGGTATGAATCTCCTCCTCTGTTAGTCATTAACATTTTGATGGCTGCAAAAAAGCCTATGTAAGTGTCATGTGCTTTGTTATCTACAAAGGAATTTTTATCCCATTCATGCAAATCTACATTGTTCATATAATTGATGCTAACAATGTCAAAAGCATAGCGTCGCCCTGCCATTGCTCCTCTGTGTGCGAGGATGGCATCTTCTACTACATTTCCATTGGCTAATTTAACGTAAGGGTTTAAACCGATAGGGCCTTTGTCTGCAATCACTTTCGTGAGCATCTTGTTCCGTCTGTTATTGAGCTTATATCTACAATACCACGATTGCCATTCTAATAAAGTACCTGCTCTTGCTAAAAAATGTTCCGTATTTCTATTATTGCCATATTTATTGATGACAACCATATTTCCATTACCTAAATCATAAGTTTTACCCTGTTGCGTAAATTCATGGGAATAAAACGATATCTCATTGCTGGGGATAATATTAGGATAGTCGATAGGTCGTTTGTTAATGACTCCCTTTGAAGGAATAGAAATAGGAGTGGTAGAGGCTAGCCAATCCTCAGAAAATTTTGCTTTACTATTGGTGTAATTACCCTCAGCATCTGGATAATAAAGCGTCATTTTTTCGCCATTTTCTCTATCGTGAATATAACCAAGTGTATTAATAGGCCCGCCATAGTCTGAAGAAACATCGCCAGTGGTACTTTCAGCCATGCCAATTAGCACAGCCCTATGAAGTTTATCACCATAGTCGGCAGTGCCATCTTCTATATCAACGGACACTAATCCTCTGTGCGATTTACCATTGATATTATCACCCCATCCCATCGTAGCATCTAGGGACGTAGAACGTCCAAAGTCATAAGCACCTTCCATCCCTTTGCTTGATAGCTTTTCTCCACCTGATAGGCTTCCTTCAAAAAATCTGTGCTGATAGGGGATAGTACTGATAAACTCTTGAAAACGTTTTCCTACAAAAGGGTCAATATCATTATTCCATGGCTTCCCACGTTCTAAATCAATTTGCCAGATATAGTCAAGACCTCTTTTGCCATAACCACTATAAAACTCTGGTACGATGGTAACATTACCCATTAAGCCTACTTCCCAAGGATTAATATGATTATCAGTAAAAGGCTTGCCCCAGAAATTCCACCAAACCCCCCATTTGGGTCTTATATATCCCTGTGCATTTATATAAGTAGGTATCGTGAATTTACCAATCAGTTGTAAAGGAAGGTCATTTACTTTTGTTTGTATGGCAATTTCTTTGGCTACATTACTAAATGATTGAGGCGTATTTGTAATTGTTTTGGTAGGAAGTTGCTGTATTTTTTTGACAGTACTCACTGTATGTTCAGTATGCTGTCCACAAGAAATAAAAGAGGTTAGGGTAAAGAGGATGAGTGTTTTTTTCATTTTATAAAGCATTATTAATACTTGCAATAAGATTTGAATAATTGACCAATTTGCAACTATAACGAAAAAAGTATTTGTTAATGCAATAATTTGTTACTTTTTGTTTGTATTTCTGAAGTCTCAATTTTTATTTGCATTGAATCCAATCTTTAGAATGGCGTCAATCACTGCGTAATAGAATCCTATTTTTTTTGATTTTGCTATAAAATTGAGAGGGAGGAGGAGTTTTTGATATGAGATGAATTAAAACAAAAAAGCAGACAACTCTTTTAGAATTGTCTGCTTTTGACATTATTGTAGTCCGTACGGGAATCGAACCCGTGTTTCATCCGTGAAAGGGACGTGTCCTAACCCCTAGACGAACGGACCATTGGGTTATACTAATTTTACTTTGAATGTACTTAACTTATAAAGTACGCCACTATACTATAAAAGAATTGTAGTCCGTACGGGAATCGAACCCGTGTTTCATCCGTGAAAGGGACGTGTCCTAACCCCTAGACGAACGGACCATTGGGTTATGCTAATTTTTACTTTACTACCACAAAACATTTTTTGTGATTAGAATTAAAAACCCTCCATACTGCTATGAAGGGCTTGTTAACTTCTTGTAGTCCGTACGGGAATCGAACCCGTGTTTCATCCGTGAAAGGGACGTGTCCTAACCCCTAGACGAACGGACCATTGGGTTAAAACTTTTCGATATTTTGTATCGATGTTCGTTTTTCGTGGTGCAAAGGTAGGGAGAATATTTAGAATACACAACCACAAAATGAAAAAAAAGAAAACAAATTGTTAAAGTTGTTGATAATCAAAACCTTGCAAAGTGGTTTTTTTGAAAAATATTTTTAATAATCATCAAAGTACTATTCTGCTTTTTTTAAATATAAATAAATTATAAATTTAAATCATGAAAATACCATTTTTATAAAACAACATTACGCTATCAATAATGATTCAATCAAAAATTACCTCACTAAGCTCAAAAATTGCGTGGGAGCAAATTAGGGCAGATACAGAGCTTTTTGACAATTTTGAAAAAAATGTTTTACCTGCGTACCTAAATAGCTGTAGGTGGTTTGCTGGTAAGGCTAGAATACAGAAATCCTTTAAGGTCACAACAACCTTAGAAATTCCGATGAAGGATTCTATAGCTTTATTAATGATTATCTCAGTTTCTTATGAAGACGGGGATGTGGAAAGTTATTTACTGCCTGTTTCGTTTATAGATGCAGGTCATACAAAAGAAATAACGCCAAAAGGGATAATCACCTTGGCTTATATCAACAATAAAAGGGGAATCATCGTAGATGCCATTTATGATGAACGTTTTCAGCAAACTATTTTTTACCATTTAGCCCATGCTGAAAATATTGCTCAAGAGGAGGGAAGAGTAGACTTTACGCGCGGTAAAGGGTTTTTAGGAGAAGATATCAACGCACCGATTAGCTCTAAAGTCTTGCCCGTTGATTCTTCTAATTCAGCGATTGTTTTTGGCGATAAGTATTTTCTAAAGCTGTACAGAAAATTATTTACCGAGACTAATCCAGAAGTAGATATGGTCGAGTTTATCACAGAACATTCCACTTTTGCTTTTATTCCAGCGTTTGCGGGGAGTTTGGTATGGAAACAAGAACAAATGCCAGACATTACGCTTGGGATGATGCAGCGGATGGTGGAGAACCAAGCTGATAGTTGGGTTCAAACAGGAGAGCAGTTAAATGATTTTGTAGAGGCTTTTGTGGCAAAATCTTTTTCTATTAAGGAGGAGGTATTTCAGCAAGTAGAATTGTTGGCTCAACGGACTGCGGAAATGCACTTGGCTTTATATAAACCCGAAGCCGAAAAAATGTTTGTTCCTGTTCCTTTTGATGATGCCTATAGAAAGTTTGTTCATGATAGATTAACTAATTTGTTAGATAAAAGATATAGCCTACTCATTGATAACTACACCAAGATTACTGATGTAGTAACAAGAAAGCTGGCTTGGGATTTTATGGAGGCTCGTGAGTTGATTGAAGAGTTTGCAGCAGGAATTCTTGAAAAACCAATTTTTTCACAAAGGATTAGGATTCATGGCGATTATCATCTAGGGCAGGTATTAGCTACACAGAATGATTATATCATCATCGATTTTGAAGGAGAGCCTGAGAGTTCTATCACTGATAGAAAAATCAAGCATTCGCCTTTAAAAGATGTAGCGGGCATGATTAGGAGCTATCATTATGCTATTTCAGCAAAAATGTTTAATGACCCTGCTTCAGCAAAACTAGATTCGCAAAGAATACAGACGGTAGCAGACCGCTGGTATCGATTGATTCAGCAAACCTTTATGGATAAATATTTAGAAACGTTTGGCAATCCACATCCTTTGTTTAAGAACAATAATGAAATTAATTTTTTGATGTTGATTTATCTTTTAGAAAAGGCTGTTTATGAACTAGGTTATGAAATTAACTATAGACCAGACTGGGTTAAAATACCATTAAAGGGAATTGTAAATGTAATTCGTGAAATTGAAAAGTTGAAAATGTAGCTGACAAAAAGACCAAAGCTCAATTGAGAGTTTTGGTCTTTTTGTTTTATTATAATGTAATCAAGTACATTTCAAATGATATAATAGTATTGTTTAAAAGTATTATTTATCCTATAAAAATAAAAAATTAGATAAATAAAATGTTGTTTTTTGAATACGAACAGATTAATATTGCTCATATAATGATGCTTAATCTTCTGGTTAGGCAGTTTTTCTCCAATTAAACTTAGCACTTTTTATAAAGAAACTAAGCATTTATAAATGACAAAGTCGCAGCTTTTTGAGCAAATTTTACAAAAGCAATCCTATCTATGTATTGGTTTGGACACTGATATTCAGAAAATCCCCAACCATTTATTAAAAACGGAAGATCCCATTTTTGAGTTCAACAAACAAATTATTGATGCAACCCATCAATATGCGGTTGCTTATAAACCTAACATTGCGTTTTATGAAGCTTTTGGTGCCAAAGGATGGGAAAGTCTTCAAAAAACTTTAGAATATATTCCTAAAGAGTGTTTTACGATTGCTGATGCTAAAAGAGGAGATATTGGCAATACTTCTGGCTTGTATGCCAGAGCTTTTTTTGATGAAAAATCTTCGGGCTTGAATTTTGATTCAGTAACAGTTGCACCTTACATGGGTGAAGACTCTGTTAAGCCTTTTTTAGATTTTGATGGGAAATGGGTAATTCTTTTAGCACTTACTTCAAACGTAGGGAGCAAAGACTTTCAGAATCTTACTTTAAACAACGATAAACAGCTTTTTGAGGAGGTTCTTACTAAATCTCAAGAATGGGGGAGTTCAGAGCAATTAATGTATGTAGTAGGGGCTACTAAAGCCGATATGCTTCAAAAAATCAGGAGTGTTGTTCCTGATCATTTTTTGCTAGTACCGGGTGTAGGCGCACAAGGAGGAAGTTTAGAAGAAGTTTCTAAATTTGGTATGAATAAACAGTGTGGTTTGTTAGTTAATTCGTCAAGAGCCATTATTTATGCTTCATCTGGGGAAGATTTTGCAGAAAAGGCTGCTCAAGAAGCGCTTAAAGTTCAGGTAGAGATGCAAACATATTTGGCTACTTATTTATAGTAGAAAACCTTTGATATGAAAAATGATAGCGAAATTAGGCTTGAACCTGCTCCGTGGAATTTGACAGGCAATGCTTATGCATTGATTTATAAGTTTCCCAAGGAATTTGTAGTAGAGAATGGTTTTATGGAAGATTTTCAAAAAAAACGTTTTCTAGGCTACTTTGGTACAGTCATGTTGGTAGACTATCAGTCTTCAAATGTTGGGAAATATTATGAATTATTATTTATCCCAGGAATGTTTACATTTGATTGGGCCAAAGTTTTTTCAATTAGTAAAATTTATGTGTCCTCAGAAGAAAGTGTTTTAAATGGACATAACAACTGGGGAATTCCAAAAGAAAAAGCTGATTTTGAATGGGTTGAAGATAAAGGTGGTCTCAAAAAAGTACAAGTTAGTATCAATAAACATGTTATTTTTGAAGCTGAATTAAGTAAAGGTTTTTTGAGTGTTCCTTTAAAAAGTAATTTTTTCCCATTGAAGCTGGCGCAAAAACTTAATAATGACTTAATGCTTACGACTTTCAATTTTAAAGGAAAAGTTAAATTTTTGAAAATAGGTAAAATTAAGGTTGACAAAGGATATTTCCCAGATATTACACGTTTATCACCATTATTAACTATTCAAATTAATAATTTTGATATGAGATTTGAAATACCACTTATTAGGAAAAATTATTTTAATTAAAATTTATTGGTTTTATCTAATAAATAATCACTCATTTTTTTGTGGATTGAGAAATGTCTGTATATATTTGTCGAAGGTTTACTATTGAAGGTTTTGCTACTACAAAAAGCCCTTTTCATTAACTTTTAATAATTTAACTGAATAACATCCGCCAATGTTAGGTCGAGAAAAGCTTTTGTGATAAAACAGACTAAAGCTTAAAGTATTTCTCCTGATTTATTGACCCTTTCATTGTGCAGATATCAATCAAAAAAAATATTAAATTAAACGGAATTTGTAATTTATTACTTTAAGATGTAATAAATAAAAATATATGCTGAAAAAAGCAAAGGGATTTTTCCCGAAAAGATTACTACTTAGGCGGATTGTGTAAAGACTCGGAGCTATGCATCGAGTCTTTATTTTTTTGTGATAATATCGCTCAGAAAAAGTTTATATACTTATTTGTCCAATTTAAGGGAGGTTGATAAATGAATGACTTAATCAAGATTTAACAATTTATTTTAAAATCTTTTCACTTAAATCATCATATTTTTTCGCTCAAATAACAAATTCTTGAAATTCACATCAAAATTTTAGCTTGGAATGTCTAAATTCTTGGTTCGTGTAATTCTTGAAAAAATCATAGCTTTTAAAATACAAAATCTATGATTTTGTATTAATTTTACTTCATCAAATAACAAAATTATGGCGGTAATTATTTTATTTGATATTCCAATTATAATATTTTAGATTCTATTTATGGCGGTAAAAAGACTTTTAAAATATTATAATATACAACATGCTTATACCATGTTTGTTTAAAGATTATTTTAAAAAGACCCTTGAATTGGCGGATTCATAGGTCTTTTTTTTTTGATATTAAATTTAAAAGGGATGATACTTCATAAGTGTCATCCCTTTTTGATTTATTTAACTTTTAATATACTAGCACCGAGTGGTGGTATATTGAGTGAAATAGAGTAGGCTTTTCCTTGCCAAGCAATCTCTTCGGCCATAATGAGCGATTTGTTTGTTTTTCCACTTCCTCCAAAGTCATGTTCGTCGGAATTTAATATTTCATTCCAAATTCCCATCATTGGTACACCAATTCTGTAGTTTTCGTGAGGAACTGGTGTCATATTCAGAATAATAATCAGTTGCTCTTTACTAACATTTCCTTTTCTAGCATATATCACGATTGAATTGTTTCTATCAGATGTATCAATCCATTCAAACCCTTCATGAGAAAACTGTTTTTCATATAAAGCAGGTTCTGTTTTATACATATGGTTTAAGGCTTTCATCAAGTTTTGAATGCCTTTATGAGGAGCGTGGTCTAGTAACCACCAATCCAAACTTTTTTCAAAGTTCCATTCAGATGTTTGCCCAAATTCACCTCCCATAAAAATTAGATTAGTTCCAGGGTGAGTGAACATGTATGAAAACAAGAGTCTTAAATTAGCAAATCTTTGCCATTCATCCCCAGGCATTTTACCTACCAGAGATTTTTTACCATATACCACTTCATCATGAGATAGTGGTAACATGAAATTCTCTGAAAAAGCATAGTTGGTCGAGAATGTTAATTGATCTTGGTGATGACGACGATACATGGGGTCTTTTTGGAAGTATTTCAAGGTATCGTTCATCCAGCCCATCATCCATTTCTGCCCAAACCCTAAGCCACCTGCATAAATAGGTTTTGAAACACCGGTAAATGAAGTTGATTCTTCTGCAATAATTTGAATATCTGGAAACTGTGCATAAATCGTCTCATTTAATTCCTTGAACAAAGAAATCGCTTCAAGATTATGATTGCCTCCAAAAATATTTGGTTCCCATTCTCCCTGTTTTCTTGAATAGTCTAAGTACAACATTGACGCTACAGCATCAACCCTCAACCCATCTGCGTGGTATCGTTCTAGCCAATAAACTGCATTTGAAATCAAGAAACTGCGAATCTCGTTTCTACCATAATTAAAGATATACGACTTCCAATCGGGATGATACCCTCTGCGCATATCTGGATGTTCATAAAGGTGAGTGCCATCAAATTCATACAGCCCATGCGCATCGCCAGGGAAATGTGAAGGAACCCAGTCAAGTATCACACCAATATCATTCTTATGACATTCTTCTACCAAGTACATGAAATCTTGGGGTGAGCCAAAACGAGAAGATGGTGCAAAAAAACCGAGTACCTGATATCCCCATGAAGGTTCATAAGGGTGTTCCATGATTGGCATGAATTCTACGTGCGTAAAGCCCATTTCTTTCACGTAATTCATCAACTGGTCTGCTAATTCTACAAAACTTAGCTTTTCATTACCATTTTTTCTTCTCCAAGAACCAACATGCACTTCATAAACAGACATGGGCGATGTTAAAGAATTTTTAGTATGACGTTTGGCCATCCAATCAGAATCCGTCCATTCATACCAATTATCCCAAACTATCGAGGCTGTGCGAGGTGGTATTTCAAATTGTTGGGCATAAGGGTCCATCTTTTCGATAAGACGGTTATCCTGTGTTTGAATACAAAACTTGTAGGTTTCTCCCTTACCGATATAAGGAATAAAACCTTCCCAAATTCCAGAAGCATCCCACCGTACAAAAAGATGGTGACTACCTTTGTCCCAGTAGTTAAAATTTCCAATGACTGATACCGATTTAGCAGAGGGTGCCCAAACAGAAAAGTAAACCCCTTGTACACCTTGGTATTCAGTAATGTGTGAGCCGAATTTTTCAAATAAACGATAATGCTTGCCAGCTTTGAAAAGATGAATGTCGAAATCAGAGAAACGGCTGAATACTTCTACATTTTTAAGTACTACCGGAGTAGAAACAGGAGTTTGATTTTCCTCTAAAACTTCTACAACAGCTTTTTTAGTTACTTTTTTCTTAGTTGTTTCGGTTGATTGAGTAGTTGTTTTTGACGTTTTTGCCATCTTTAATTATGGTTAATGGAGTTTTGCGAAGCTTATAAATGTCATTCAGTAAATATAAAATTTCTTTTTAAATAGATTTTCTTAATAAGACATAATTTATCCCCCTGACTAGTGAAATGTAAAATACTATTAAAAAAAATAGGATAAATTTGTTTTTACTTATTTGTTTACTTGTTCGTGGAATAATCTATTTTTTTATCAAATATACAATATTCTAACCTCTTTCTGGTGAGAAAAGATAATTTTATCAAAAATAGAAATAAGTAAACTTGTCAATAAATAAGAAGGTAGTCCTAAAAATGTAATGCTTTATTTATCTTTGTCATAAAAAAGGTAAAATGAACTGTAGTCATTGTGGTAGTGTAACAACGAAGAAGAATGGTCATACCCATTATGGGAAACAA
>NZ_JAYFUL010000055.1:0-37042 GCF_034928825.1 Arcicella aquatica
TTAAACGATAATCTCCCAAATTGTGAACAGATATTTTTTTTCTATACCTAAAAACATTTCCATGCTACAAGTTCTTAATTTTTTTTATCTTATCTAAAAGATGTGGGTAATCAGTAGGATTCAAGTCACTCGCTAAGGATAAATGATTTTGAGAATAATAACCCTATTCTTAAATAAGATTCTTTTTAATATAATCGTAGCTCATTTTAACACTTTCAAATTTATCTTCTTTATAAATCTGGTCTTGTTCTACAAAAATGTATTGAAGGTCTTTGTTATGCGCAAAAATTTCTTTGAAATTAACCGCTCCAGTACCTACTTCAGTAAATTTCACTTCGCGTAAAGTATCGAAAATGCCTTTTTTGTTGGCATCTGGATAAACTGCTTTGGCGAATTGTTTATCAATATCTTTCACGTGCCACATGACAAAACGTTTTGGATATTTTTTGAATAACGCTACAGGATCTTGCCCTGCTTTCACTGTCCAGAACAAATCCAATTCAAAACTTAATAAATCAGGTTCTGTTTCTTCTAACAATACTTGATATCCCGATTTATTATCTTGTAAAATCTTAAACTCCCAAAAATGGTTATGATAACCCAATTGTACCCCAGATTTATGACACAATTCACCAGCTTTGTTTAATTGTGCTGCCATAAACTTATAATCATCCAAAGTCATTTTGTCGATTAAACCAAATGGAGGTACTGGCACAACTAAATATTTTTGTCCTAAAGTGGCGGCTTGTTCAATTTGAAACTTGAGAGCATCATCTTTACCATTGTTTGGGGTAAGGTAGTCGTTTAACTGATAATGGCCACTGTGTGTTACCAGATTGTTGTCTGATAATAATTGCTTTAATTCACCTGCTTTTAAATTCCAAAATAAATCTTTGCTAGTATCACCAGTATAACCAAAAAAAGTTTCAACGTGGTTGAAGCCAATTTTTGAAACTTTACTGATAGTTCCTTTTACATCTTTTGATAATTCATCACGAAGGGTATATAATTGTAAGCCTATTTGTTTAGGCTTAGCAAACGACCGTGCCATTAGCATTTCTGACTGCGCCATCAGTAAGCCTGCACTTGCCAGTCCCATCTTTTTGAGGAAGTCTCTTCTTTGATTCATGTAATTTTCAGGTTGATTTAAGATATATGTATTGTGTTTTTGATTGATTTTCTAAATTGGATAAACACTGAAGTGATATTATTTTATCATTATGATACAATAGTACAAAAAAATACATTCTTACCAAAATATTAAATATTTTTATTGAAATAATTATAAATAAAAACTGGTCAATCTTAAATCATCAGAATAAAGTATTTGATGAGAATATCAAAAAGTGCAATATTTCAATCACAAATGCTATTTAAATGGTGTGATAAATACTATTTATTTGTAAAAAAATTATAATAGAATAGTTTTTTGGCAAATATGTCAATTGTCAAAATGTATATTTTGATAGCATTGTATCCTCGCTTAATAAATCCATGAAACGTTTTATAAAATGAAACAAGTAAATACAGAAAGTACTGCAACGCTTAAAATAGGGTTATTTGGGATAGGATTAGACACTTATTGGCCTCAGTTTGAAGGACTAAAAGAGCGTTTGGAAGGGTATCTTAAAGTAGTTGAAGAGAAAATAGCAGCGATTCACCCCAATATTATCAATGTGGGATTAGTAGATTCGCCAGACAAGGCTTTTGACGCAGGCAGGACTTTTAAGACAGAAGATGTAGACATCATATTTTTATATGTAACCACCTATGCACTTTCGTCAACCGTTTTGCCTGTAGTACAAAGAGCCAAACTACCAGTCATCATTTTGAATCTTGCTCCAGCCTCAGCCATTAATTATCAGCAATTCAATGCCATGTCCGACCGTACTCAGATGACGGGCGAGTGGCTTGCTTATTGTTCCGCTTGTCCTGTACCTGAAATTGCGAATGTGTTTAATAGAGTAGGGATAACATTTCATCAGATAACAGGGATGCTTCATGATGACCCAGCATGTTGGAATGAAATAAATGAGTGGGTAGAAGCAGCCAAAGTAAAATATATCATGACCTATAACCGCATGGGATGCATGGGGCATTATTATAGTGGAATGCTAGATATTTATTCAGATTTAACCCAACAATATGCTCATTTTGGGGGACATATCGAATTGCTAGAAGTGGAAGAATTGGCTATCCTCAGAAAAGAAGTTAGTCAAGTGGAGATGCAAACAAGGTTGAATTATTTTTATGAAGTTTTTGATGTTCAAAGTGATTGCCCTATTGATGAACTTGAAAAAGCTGCGATTACCTCTGTAGCATTAGACAGATTGGTCGCTCAGTATAAATTAGGCTCTATGGCTTATTATTACAAAGGAACGGGAAATCCAGAAAATGAAGATGCCATTGCCTCTATCATTCTGGGCAATTCCTTGCTAACGGCCAATGGTGTACCTGTCGCGGGTGAATACGAAGTCAAGAATGCACAGGCCATGAAAATTATGGATAGCTTTGGGGTAGGAGGCTCTTTTACGGAATATTATGCCATGGATTTTAAAGATGATGTTGTATTGATGGGGCACGATGGCCCAGGGCACATTGCTATTGCCGAAGGAAAAACTAAAGTTCGTCCCTTGAAAGTATATCATGGAAAAGTTGGAAAAGGTGTATCCGTAGAAATGAGTGTGAAAAATGGACCAGTTACGTTATTATCTGTCGTAGAAAAAAGGGGAGGGGGCTTAATGCTTTTGGTAGCGGAAGGCGAATCAGTAGCAGGACCAATTCTTGAAATTGGAAATACAAATAGTCGCTATAAATTCTCAGTGGGTGCCAGAAAATTTGTAAACGACTGGAATAGTCATGGACCAGCACACCATTGTGCTATTGGGGTTGGGCATATTGCCACTAAGATAAATAAGTTAGGGGCTTTATTAGCAATGGATGTTATTCAGGTCTGCTAAAAGGCTAGAGACAAAGATGATTCATCAAAATAGCCTCATACAGGCGATAGATAGTCGGTCATCGTTGTGATAGCCGACTGTTATATTTTATAACGAAAAAGCAATATAGCTATCTCCTTTTTTAGTACCTAGCTTAGTACCCCCACAGGCTATAACGATATATTGTTTGCCATTCAACAGATAGGTACTTGGTGTAGCGAAACCAGCGGCTGGTAGCTTCGTTTCCCAAAGAATATCACCTGTCTTTTTATCGAAAATTCTGAACATACCATCTTTCGTAGCGGCGATGAATAATAAGCCACTCGCTGTAACAACAGGGCCTCCATAATTTTCAGAGCCAGTGGTAGGAATACCTTTTGCTTTTAGTTCTGGATATTCTCCAAATGGCTTTTGCCAAAGTTGTTTACCAGTATTTAAATCAATAGCAGTAAGTGTTCCCCAAGGCGGACGAATACCAGGATAGCCCTTAGCGTCAATGAATTTGTTGTAACCATTGAATTGATAAGGGATGTAGGGCGTCTTAGCTTTTGAGCTTGCAACAGTTGCTTCTACCTTTTCATCTCCAAACAAGAACGCTACTAAGGCTTGTCTATCAATAGCTGACAAATGACCAAAGCCTGGCATCATTCCTTTTCCTGAAGCAATGATTTTAGTAACATACTCACGATCTCTTCTTTGAGAAATATCTACTAGCGAAGGATAGCCACTTTTAGGATTTCCCTTGAGTTCTTTGCCATGACATACTAAACAAGTATTGGTATACAATCTTTGTCCCGGACTCAAGTGTGCAAGTTCATCTTCTTTTGGGGTTGATTTTAGGCTAAATATCCAAGCCATTTCGTTGGCATTTACATACATAATACCGTCAGGGTCAACGGCTGCACCGCCCCATTCAGCACCACCATCGGCACCAGGATATAACAAAGTCTCTTTTTTGTTAAGAGGTTGGAATAAACCTCTTTGAGATGATTTGATGGTTTTTAATAAAGCTACTTTGTCGTCTGAATAAGGGTTAACATCTGCTTCAGTAATTGTTTGCCTAGAAAAAGGAGCAGGCAAAGTAGGAATTGGCTGTGTTGACCACGTGCTTTCTTCGGGTATGGTTGATTTAGGGAAAGGCGTTTCTTTGATAGGAAACAAGGGCTTCCCCGTTACTCTATCAAATACAAATACGTGTCCTGTTTTAGTTACTTGAGCGACAGCATCAATCTTCTTCCCGTTCTTTGTAATGGTTACCAAGTTTGGAGGAGCAGGCAAGTCTTTATCCCAAATATCATGGTGAACAAACTGAAAATGCCATAATCTTTTGCCTGTGTGGGCATCGAGGGCAATCAAGCAATTGGCAAATAAGTTTTGTCCTTTACGATTTCCACCATAAAAATCAAATGCCGCAGAACCAGTAGGCACAAAAACAATTCCTCTTTTACGGTCAACGGCCATTCCTGCCCAGTTGTTGGCTCCGCCAACTGCTGTATTTTTATAGGTATTTTTCGGCCAAGTATTGTATCCAAATTCGTTTGGCTCGGGAATAGTATGAAAAACCCAAGACAGTTTTCCTGTGCGTACATTAAAAGCTTGTACATTGCCCAAAGCGGCATCTGCTCCTTCTGAAAGACGTAAGGGCATGATGATGTTATCTTCGTATAAAGTACCAGGGGTATTTGAAATAACAAATTTATTGATGGCTGTACTTCCCAAGCCTTCTTTTAAACTTACTTTTCCTTTATCACCAAAGCGTTCTATTGGTTGTCCGGTTTTAGCATCAACTGCATATAAGTAAGAACCAAGTGCAAAAACAATTCTAGGTACGTCAGCATCATTTTTATCTTTACTTTCCCAATAGGTAACGCCACGATTGGTATTAAGAGAAACGTTTGCTGTATTAGTGAATTTCCATAATTCCTTGCCTGTAGCAGCATCCAAAGCGAAGAGTTTATTGGTAGCTGTAACAGCATACATTACGCCATTTACTATAATCGGGTTGCATTGTACTTGCCCAGAATCAAGGGTATGATATTCCCAAGCTACTTTTAATTGACTGACATTTGATTTGTTGATTTGGGTGAGACTAGAATAGTGATTACGGTCTGGTCCTCCTAGGTATTCGCTCCATCCAGTATTTTCATTATTGGGATTATCCTTTTCTGGCAAATAAGCCGCTGTTAATAAGGCTGTCGCCAAAAATGCTAATACTAGATAGATTTTTTGCATAAAGTTGTCAATTTAGTTGTACTCAGTCTATAGTTCTTAATACGTAAATGAGATTCAATGCAGCATCCAGATACATTTTAAGGCTTTTCAAATTTACATATTTTATGACTTTATTCATACTTTTGCTATAGGTGCTTATACTGAAAGCCTTGGAGAAGAATATAAAAAAATAAGGTGTTCAAATTATATAATTTTGAACACCTTATTTTTTATCGTCTGAAATTATTTTTTTTCTTCTGTGTCTTAGAGACAAGGTCTTCACCTAGCACCTTATCAATGGCTGCCTGCTTTTGGCTTTTCAACAAACGTTCAGCCAAATCTGGGCGATTGAGTTTGTGCAAACGCTTACGAATCCAATCTTTAAATTCAGGTTTATACCAAAAGAAATAATTATTCTGATTTAATTTTTCTTCCTTGGTTTTTGCTGTGATGATGGGCTGTAAGGTATAAGGATGTACCCCAGAATAATAAATTACTTCTGCCACTGTCATAGGTGTTGGGGTAAAATCTTGTACCTGTTCCAATTGAAATCCTAAATCTTTGGTTTCAGCAGCAAGATTTGCCATATCAACTTCTTCACAACCTGGGTGTGATGAAATAAAATAAGGAATCAACGGTTGTTTTAAGTTATGCTTCGCCTGAATGTTATCGTATTTCTCCTTAAACTTTCTGAAATATTTAAAAGAGGGCTTACGCATTACTTTTAAGGTAGCATCAGAAGTATGCTCTGGAGCAACTTTCAAACGACCAGAAACATGGCGAGTTATCAGCTGCTCCATGTAGATATCATGGTTACCGTCTTGGTTATTTTTATTGAAATCATCCACCAATAAATCATAACGAACACCCGACCCAACAAAAGCTTTTTTGACACTTGGATGAGCATCCACTTTTTTGTAAATCTCCGTCAGCGGAGTGTGTGAAGTATCCAAGTTTGAGCAAATAACAGGGTGAATACAACTCGGACTTTGACAACGGTTACAAATTGATTCATCTTTTCCTTTCATTTGATACATATTGGCCGAAGGACCGCCCAAATCAGAGATATATCCTTTAAATTCAGGGTGTTTCACAATTTGATCCACCTCCTTCATTATTGATTTCTCACTGCGAGAGGCAATAAATTTCCCCTGATGTGCTGAAATCGTACAGAAACTACATCCCCCAAAACAACCGCGGTGCATATTAATCGAGAACTTAATCATCTCATAAGATGGAATCGGGCCTCTTTTTTTATACTTAGGGTGCGGCATGCGAGTATAAGGCAAATCAAAAGAAATATCCATTTCTTTTTCCTCCATTGTTTTAAAAGGAGGATTAATCACCAATGTTTTATCGCCTACTTTCTGAACAATTCTGTTGGCTTGCCATTTGTTCGATTCCACTTCCACTACCTTAAAATTAGCAGCGTATTTGATTTTATCTTTCAAACAAATTTCATGACTTGAAATCTCCACAGTATCCCAATTGTTGAATTCTCCAAGGGGCTCGGTAGAGGGCTGTAAATACGAAATCTGGTTGATGTTGCGAATTGTATCTAAAGGAACGCCTTGTTTTACCAAGCGTAAAATTTCACGAAGAGGCTGTTCGCCCATTCCATAGACCAACATATCAGCTCCTGAATCGTATAGAATAGAAGGCAAAAGCTTATCTTGCCAGTAATCATAGTGCGTGACACGGCGAAGAGACGCTTCAATGCCACCAATTAATACTGGAACATCAGGGTATAACTCCTTTAAGATTTTGGTATAAACGGTAGTAGCATAATCAGGACGATAGCCTGCTTCGCCACCTGGTGTATATGAATCATTTGAACGCAAACGTTTATTGGCAGTATAATGATTCACCATTGAATCCATACAACCAGCCGTTACGCCAAAGAAATATTTTGGTTTCCCTAATTTTTTAAAATCACGTAAATCATCTTTCCAATTGGGCTGAGCCACAATGGCAATTTTAAACCCCTCACTTTCTATGATACGACCAATCACAGCCGTTCCGAAAGCTGGATGATCTACATACGCATCCCCTGAAATTAGAATTACATCTAATTCCTCCCATCCACGTTTTTCCACCTCTTTTTTGGTCAGAGGTAACCAGTCGGTTATTGGTCTTTCAATCATAACACAAAATTACGCAAGAAATCAATGACAAAAGTCATTTCTAGTGAATTATTAAACCGATAAATACTATTTATTAATGATTGGCAAATTTATAATTGGCTAATTAAAAGGAGTTTACTCATTTTAAGCACAGTTATTAAACGACTTTTGCAAACAACAAAGGCTAATATTTTACAACAAATTCTAATGATACAAGCCATTGCTTATTAATCATAAATCGTGCCCACTCAGAGAGATATACTTCAAAACTTTTTTCGATTTTAATTTCTCTTTGGAAGAACGTGAAAGTCGAAATGCTAAAAAAACATTAATTTAGCCGAATATAAGTCAAATTGGGCAATAGCACAGAGAAAAAAAGAGGATGAAAGGAAGGGTACTGATTATTGATGATGAAAAGCAACTTAGGGGGCTACTCAAGAGGATTATTGAGTTAGAAGATTATGCTGTTACAGAAGTAGGAGATTTAAAATCTGCTTGGAAAATCCTTGAAAATCAGGCGATACAAGTGGTATTATCAGATGTAAAATTACCTGATGGCAATGGTGTGGAGTTTACCCAAAAGTTTAAAGAAAAATATCCTCAGCTCGAAATCATCGTAATGACTGCCTATGGAACTATTCAGGATGGCATCAAAGCCATGAAGAATGGCGCTTTTGATTATTTAGTAAAAGGAGACGATAACGAAAAAATATTGCCTATGCTTAGCTTGGCAATGGATAAAGTTCAAAATCAACCATTAACGGTTCAGAATACGCATCAAGGTTTTGAGAAAGTACTTGGAAAATCTAAACAGATTAAGGAGGTAATCAGTTTAGCGCTAAAAGTAGCTAAAACTAATACAACTGTTTTATTGACAGGCGAAACAGGAACAGGGAAAGAGGTTTTTGCTAATGCCATTCATCAGGAAAGCACAAGAGCATCCAAGAATTTTGTGGCCGTAAACTGTGCTACGTTTTCTAGGGAAATTCTTGAATCTGAATTGTTTGGACATAAGGCAGGTTCTTTTACAGGAGCTACCAAAGATAAAAAAGGGTTGTTTGAAGAAGCCGATGGAGGTACTATTTTTCTGGATGAAATCGGTGAAATGTCGCTGGATTTGCAAGCCAAATTGTTAAGAGTACTTGAAACAGGAACGTTTATGAAAGTAGGCGATACCAAACTTATCAAGGTAGATGTTCGGATTATTTCAGCCACTAATCGTGATTTGAGTCAGGAAGTGAACGAAGGGCATTTTCGCTCGGATTTATTTTATAGACTTTCGGTTTTTCAAATTGCTCTACCACCTCTTCGTGAACGAAAAACAGATATTGAGGTGCTCGCTCGTTTCTTTACGAAAGATTTTTCAAAGAAATTCAATATTCCGATTGGTGACTTACAACATGAATTTCTTGAGAAACTAGAAAATTATGACTGGAAAGGTAATATCCGAGAGTTAAAAAATGTAATTGAAAGAACCATTATCCTGAATGAAAATGGGCAATTGACCATAGATAGTTTACCGATTGCTATTCAATTTCCTAGTGAAAATGTTGCTAGTCAAATCAACTCTTTTGATTTACAAACTATTGAAAAACAACATATTCAAAAAGTACTCAAACATACAAAAGGCAACAAAACTGAAACTGCTCGTTTATTAAATATTGGGCTGACAACCCTTTATCGCAAAATTGAAGAATATGGAATAAATTAGCTGTGAATGAGTTATTATTTTAAAATCTCCAAAAATCAGCGTTATTTATCTTTGCAAATCAGCGGGAAATAAATAATACAAAACCTAACAGTAGCTTTAAGCAATCATTTTTATTAATTCATTCTCAAGTCTATCCATGTTTTCCTCGTTTTTATCGATAACAAATGGTTTTAACTTATTACATTCCTCTGCTGAATTAAAAAGCATTTTAAAAACAACTTTTGTCTTGTTGCTAGATACTTCATCAAAAGTTGCCACTACTTGAAATAGTGGCTTAGAATGACGTTTCCACGCAATAAGGTTTGGCTTATCTATCTTTATAAACTCACATTCATTGGCATAATTCCCTTTGTCTGGCCCGTGCATGATAAAACTCCATTTACCCCCTACTCTTAGGTCAAACTCGTTAAAAGTATTGGTAAATCCTGCTGGTCCCCACCAATTTTTTAAATGATTTGGGTCGGTCCAAGCCTTATAAACAATGTCTTTTGATGCATTTACAATTCTTGAAGTTACAATCTCACAGTCTGGAGTTGTCGAGATAATTTCTGATGCCATCTGTATAAAATTTCATTGCTCAAATAGTCTAATTCATCAAAGGTTAAGATAAAAAATATTTATTAGCTAATACCAAGAATATGCGACTGTCTAGTTCAATTATTTTTAACAGATAATAATAAGGATAAATAATGGGCTAAAGTCTGAGCAAGAATTTAATCCAAGTGTTCCTGTTAATCAGATTTATTAGAAAGATACAATTATTGCTTTGATTAGTATTAAGAACAACAAATGTAGGAATCATATTTTCGTATTTCCAATATCACTATAGGGCTTCCTTCTCAGTTGTTTATACTTTCAGGGCTGAAAATGTAAATTTATTGATTTGGCAACGTTGCCGGCAACGATTGCATAAAAAAAACAAAAAAAATATTTGTTTGCTTAGAAAGAATGTGAGAATTTCGGGAAAGTAAACCGAATGATAGCTCAACTTTGTTCGTGTTTAATGCTCTTCCATAGCAAAAATCATTATCTCCGTGCATACATAATAAGCTTTGATGACAGCTAGAATCTGTCATGATTCTTTATTGTGCTTACCATAAACTACCTTATCAGATTGATTTAAGGTAAGTTATAAATTAACCTTAAAAAACGATAAGTAGGATGCTTTAGGTTAATATAACTGATTGAGTTTAATACTAAAGCTGACAATTTATCGCTTAAAATTTACTAAAATTAAAAATCATTATTCATGAAATGTACACACTTACGATGGATGGTTGCCTTTTGGACATTATCTACTTTCAATGCAGCAGCTCAAAAATCATCTGAGTACAATTGGGAACATTTGCCCAAAGTTGTACAACCCACATTTAGAAAAGACACTATTAATATCCTGTCAAAAGGAGCAAAGCCTGATGGTATAACGCTTAATACAGAGGTCATCAATAATGCTATTATAACCTGTAGCAAAAAAGGTGGTGGTGTCGTATTAGTTCCTAAAGGCTTGTGGTTAACAGGACCTATCGAATTAAAAAGTAATGTAAACTTACACCTCCAAAAGGCAGCTACGCTTTTATTTACAACAGATAAAAGTAAATACGCGTTGGTAGAAGGAAGTTATGAAGGCAAAAAGGCTGCTCGTAATCAATCGCCAATTTCAGGTATTGGGCTTGTCAATGTAGCCATTACTGGTAAAGGAATTATAGATGGCAACGGGGATGTTTGGCGTGCAGTGAATAAAGCACAATTGACAGAAGGAGAGTGGAAAGAAAAAGTTGCTTCGGGAGGAATTGTAAGACCTGACGGTAAAGTGTGGTACCCAAGTGAACAGTTTTTAAAGGCTAGTACTGAGGGCAAAAGTATGTTATTGACAGAAGGTAAAAAACCTCAAGATTTTGCGGATATAAAAGATTTTTTACGTCCTAATTTGGTAGTACTTACGCAATGCAAAAATGTATTGCTCGAAGGCATCACTTTCCAAAATTCTCCTGCTTGGTGTTTACACCCTCTGATGACTGAAAACCTTACTTTCAGAAATCTGACTGTGAAAAACCCAGAGTATGCACATAATGGCGATGGGATGGATATTGAATCTTGTAAGAATTTCTTGATAGAAGGTTGTGCTTTGGATGTAGGCGATGATGCTATTTGTATTAAATCAGGGAAAGATGAAGAAGGACGCAAACGTGGCATGCCGACAGAAAATGGCGTTATTCGTAACAATGTAGTGTATAATGGTCACGGAGGTTTTGTAATAGGTAGCGAAATGAGTGGCGGGGCACGTAATATTTTTGTGTACGACTGTACTTTTATGGGTACTGATAAGGGCCTAAGATTCAAATCAGTGCGTGGTAGAGGTGGTATTGTAGAAAATATTTATGCTAAAAATATTTATATGAAAGACATAGCACAAGAGGCTATTTTCTTTGATATGTATTATTTCGTAAAATTTGCTACTGATAGCCCAAGAGACGAAAGTCCTGTAGTAAATGAAGGCACGCCAATTTTCAGAAACATGAAATTTGAAAATATTGTTTGTCATGGTGCTACCAAAGGAATTTTTATTCGTGGTTTACCAGAAATGCCTGTTAAGAATATCACGATTGAAAATGCAACTTTACAATCTGAAATCGGCGTAGAATTGATAGATGCTGCTGAAATTACCTGCAAAAATATTACGCTTTATACAGCAAAAACAGAGCCTATTGTTGCTATCGAAAATAGCCAAGCTTTGGTATTTGATAAAATTACTTTGGGAGCAACTGCCAAAAGATTTTTCACCATCGCAGGACATCGTAGCCAAAATATCAAAGTCCTTAATACTGACTTCGAGAAAGCACAACAAAAGATAACGTGGAAAGACGGTGCGACAGAAGCGGCTTTAGTAAAATAACCTATTATGCTAGGAGAGGTAAACTACTTATCTCTCCTAAATGCTAGGCTCAAACATTCATTATACTCGACACATGAAAAAATACTCTTTATCCTGCTTTTAATAGCAAGATTAGCGGATTCTTTTGCCCAAAATTCAAAATATCCGACCAAATTTACGGTTGCCCAAGATGGCTCAGGGGATTTCAAAACGATACAAGAAGCCATAATGGCTTTTCGTAACCATTCCCAAGAAAGAGTAACGCTATTTATTAAAAATGGAGTTTATCATTAAAAGGTTGTCATTCCTCCTAACAAACCTAACCTTCACTTACTGGGCGAAAGCAGGGGCGGTGTTATCATTACAAATGATGATTTTTCTGGAAAAGTATATCCTAATGGACAAAAAGATGCTACAGGCAAAAGTCAATTTAGTACTTATAATTCCTTTACCGTTTTGGTTGATGCCCCTGATATTATTATCGAAAACCTCACGATTCAAAATACGTCAGGACGAGTGGGGCAGGCTGTAGCATTGCATGTAGAAGGCGATAGATTTATATGTAAAAATTGGAGATTTGGCAAGCCAGTCATTAAAATGCCCAATACCACCATGCAATAAATAAAGGGTAGTGTTTCAGAATGTATGCTGTTAGATTGCGGCATTTTTAAGCCATATGTAAGCCTTTATAAACCCATAGTGCATATCATCCTTTTTTGAAAAACAGATAGTTTTACGACATAATCTCTTCAAATGAGTTCTAAAATTGAGGTTTTGTCTCTCTATCTTTTGAGTCTTAGCTTTTGAAATTGTGTGTTTTTCAGGTGGAATATGTTTTTTGTAAGACCGCCAGTCATCAGTATAGTAATGTTTTATGGTCAAATGACTTAGTTTTTTGAATAGCTTTTGACAGGTTTTATCGTTTCGTTTACCGATTTGAAACGCTAAAATCTTGCGAGTATTGGCACAGTAGGCGTACCAAATCCACCTTTTGGATTCCTTACGTTTACCAACCTAACTCCACATTTCGTCAATAATTACACGCTCATAGGTTCCCTCAAAACAAGGTTCATGATGAGTTTTAAACCACAACCTTATTGCCCTCTTGTGATTTAACTCAGAACTGAGCATACATTCTGTAACACTACCCAAATTTTAATCATAAAGGTTTTATGCAATTTGAATCACCGTGGTTGGTATCTGTTCACTCTCGGGTAAAGAATGCTCCTGAAAATCCATCTCCCAAACATTCGCTGTTAAAACTAGAAAAAGACAAAACATTTGCAAGTGTGATTTCTGCTTCTTGGAATTTTGATATAGGCGAGCGAAATAAAATTATCGGTATTAGGGAAATATATATCAAATTAGGCAAAGGATTGACCGTAAAAGAAGTAATTAATGAACCAGAAAATGCGCTTTGTCGCTGTAAAATCATTAAATTAATCGAGCCAGATGGGCATATTAGTTCCTTCCAGTTGAAAAATGAAAATCTTGAAAAACTTCCTTATGAGCAAATGAAAGGGCTTTTAGACGAAAATAGTATCTTATTAAAAGACCCTGAAAACGGTGTTGTTTTGGATAAGAAAGAATAGCGATATTGAAGTTTTAATAATCACCTCTGGCCAAGTGTGTACTCAAAAATTGAGGTTTAAAACGTTCGTTCTAAACCTCGATTGAGCAAAAACAGCCTCTTTATTATTTCGCAAATTTCTCCAATTCAGTGTTGAACTTTTCCATTTCTTCAACAAATAAGCCGTGTCCACTATTTTCAAATCGAATGATAGTCGAATTCTTAAGACCTTTTTGCATTTCTGTAGCTAAAGCAAAGTCACAGATTTTATCTTTTACTCCGTGGAAAATAGCTACTGGTATCGTTATTTTACTCAATTCTGGACGTAAGTCAGTGTCTCTCAAAGCTATTAGACTTTGTGTTGTTGCATAAGGAGATGCTTCCAGATTGATTCCACCCAACCAATTTCCTATTCCAGCCGATACGGATGTTTCTGAAGCGGCAAATATTTTACCAAAATTCTCTAATAATTGAGGTCTGTTAGTACGGCTCAAATCAATGAGTTCATTTACTTGGTCTTTAGTAAATCCAACGGCAAAGTCGGCTCTTTTTGTCCAAACAGGTGCGGCAGCTCCAAACAAGGCAAGTTTACTCACATGAGCGGCGTTGTGTCGAGCAACATAATGTAATGATATTGCACCTCCCATTGAGAAACCTCCCAAAGTTGCATTTTTGATACCCAGTTGGTCTAAAACGACTTTAATATCATCAGCATATACATCATAATTATAAGTTCCAAATGGTTTGTCTGATTTACCAAAACCTCGTAATGTAATACCAATAACTCTAAATCCTTTCTGAACCAAATATTGGTATTGATACTCGTACATGGCATCACTTAATGGCCACCCGTGAACTAAGACGATAGGTTGACCATTTCCAAGGTCAGTTACATGTAGACGTACATTCTTTTCTACTTCTATGTACTCCGCTCGGCCTTCCGAAGCTACAACTCTTTTGTTTTGTGCCATTAGGCTGTTAGTAAAAAGAGAAACTAAAATTGCGATTGCTAAAACTGATTTTTTCATTTTGTTAATAATTAAATTGTTTATGATTATTTTGATGATGCAAAGTTCTTCCAAATAGCGAAGCCCATCAATGGACGGACTTCGCCTTGAATTGCACTTTTTGCCCTAATCATAGAAAATGGAAATATAGCAATGAAAAAAGCATGACTTTTGGGTCATGCTTATGCAATAATTGATTCCAAAAGTCAGAATTGCTTTCGAAAGGATGTAGGAGAGGTGCCCGTATTTTTAGTAAAAAATCGGACGAAATAGGCATCGTCTTCATAATTTAAACTATAAGCAATTTCTTTAACTGATAGAGAAGTATGAGCCAACAGACGTTTACTTTCTAAGATTATCCGATTCTTGATGATATCGTTGGGAGTATCTTTACTGAGTAAACCTATTTTTTTGCTTAGACTTTTTGGAGTGATAGATAGCATATCAGCGTAATCAGCCACAGTGTGATGTGTTTTGTAATGCTGCTCGACCAATTTGCTGAATTTCCTCAAAAACTGAACATCCAAATATTGTTCATTTTCAGCTAATTGATGTTGTTGCTTCCAAATTCTCGTCGATTTTAAAATAATTAGTTTTAATAAAATCCTGAGCATTTCTTCTGTACTGGCATCTTGCGATTGCATTTCAGATTTTACGTCAGTGATAATTTTCTGAATATCCTTCGATTGATTTTCATCTAATTCAATAAAAGGAACTTCAAAAACATTATTGTACAAAATACCATCGCAAGCCACTTCTTGGTCGTGGATTTCTATGCAGTAAAAATCTCTGTTAAAATGAATTAATTCGGCACCTACTAAGTCTATTTTCAATGGCTGTATTACTACTTGGGGATTCACAAATAGTAAGGCATCATGTGGCAAACTAAATTCTTGAAAGTCAACTTTAATCCCATATTTTTGAGGTATAAAGATGATTTTTATGTGGTCTTCTATGGTGTTCATTGACTTGGCAGTGTTGTCATATACAGCCAAGTCGATGCTACCAAATTGTTTATAGTTAAATTGCTTAATCATATTTCATATATATCAGCCATAAAGATATAAAAATATAAAACCATATAAGATGTTAAAAACTAAAAGCCTCTACAGCCTTTTTGACTTGCAACCACAAAAAATGTAGTTGTTCGTTGCCCTCGTTTATCAGCCTGTTATTTTCAACGACTCTATCAGTCCGTCTTTTAATTTAAAATGATACGCTAAAACAATAGGACTTCCTGGGAAATTGCCCGAAACTTCAGCTTTTAGAATTTCATCTGTTGAAGCATATTCAAGAGGTTTCATAACGGCTTGGTACTCTTCATTGGCTTTTTTAATCCATTGTTGGATTTCCGTTTTTCCATTGTGATTTTTTCCTTCGTCAAAAACTACGGCAGTTTCGGAAAAACAATTGGCGTAAGCCACACTGTCGAAATTGTTTTGTGCATTTGTTAAATCTGCGATTACATTCGGTAAATTCATCTTTTTGTTTTTTTTTTAGATTATTAAATTGTTGGAATTGTTCCGCCATCAATGACAAACTCTGTTCCCGTCAGGTAATTGGCTCTTGGCGAAACTAAAAAGCCAATTAACTCGGCAACTTCTTCAGGCTGTGCAGGCCTACCATAAGGAATTCCACCCAAAGCATCCATAACGCTCTGAGTAGCTTGTTCTGCGCTAATATTTGAACTTTCGGCAATACGTTCCATCATTGCTTTTGAAGCGGAAGTATTTATCCAGCCTGGTGAAACAGTAAGTACTCGTACCCCTTTTGGTGATACTTCGTTTGATAAACTTTTGCTGTAATTGATTAAGCCAGCTTTGGCGGCGGCATAGGGTAGGGTAGAATCATACAAAGGCAACTTGCCTTGAATAGAAGCAATATGGATGATAACACCACTTTTACGTTTTATCATTTGCGGTAAAAATGCTCGGTCTAAACGAACAGGTGCTAATAAATTGGTTTGAATGGTTTGTTCCCAATCTTCATCACTCAAAACGGTAAAGCCACCACCTTGTGTTTCAGATCCTCCCAAGTTGTTTACTAGAATGTCTAATCTGCCATATTTTGCTAAAATTTCGTCAACTACTTTTTGTGTTCCTGTTGGTTTGCTTAAATCAGCTGAAATAAAATGTAGTTTTTCGTTTGTTTCCTCGGGAGCATTCCTTGCTGTAATTATTACAATTGCACCTGCTTTTAACAGTCGTTCGGCAATAGCCTTTCCAGCACCTTTTGTTCCGCCTGTTACCAAAGCAATTTTCCCTGATAATTCATTATTGAAATTAAATTCCTGTTCCATTGGTTGTTTTTTTGAGCAAATTTCAGCCGTACATTGATATAAAGCAATTACGGAAATACGATTCACATAGGGATAAATTTTTCCCCTATTGCACAATTTGGAACTGTGGTTTAAATTTGTTTTATGTATGAAAGGAAAATTTTACCGAACCTTAATTGTGGTTTGGATTTGATTGGCGAAGTGCTTTACGGCAAATGGAAAATCCGTTTGTTGTGGTTTATCAATGAAGGGCATCAACGCCCGAGTGACCTTCAACGCAAAATACCTGATGCTTCAAGAAGGGTTTTAAATATTCAGTTGAAAGAATTAGAAGACCACGACTTGGTTACGAAAAAAATCTATCCAGTCGTTCCGCCAAAAGTAGAATATAGTCTTACCGAATTTGGCAAGACCTTGATTCCTGTACTTTCAGCCTTGGGTCAGTGGGGCGATGAAAATGAAGAACATTTACGGTCGGTTATTTTAAAACGTTTAGATTTGGGAAGTCAATAGATTTTCAAAACTGCTATTTTATCTTTTTAAATTTGAAGTGAATACATTTGTGTCTCACCCTCAGTAATTAAAATAATTATTTGTATGATAAAGAAAAACCTAATTGTTGCACTTTTCTTCTTTTTGTTATTGAATAAACTTACAGCTCAGTCCATCAAAAGTGAAGAAAGTACCTTTCCCGAGAATCGTATTTTGATAGCTCCTCAGAGTGTTTTTAACATGTTTATTGAAGCTGGAATGGAGCCATCAAACCATGTACTGACAGCATTAGAAAAAGAGAAAGTAGAGCAAGCCTTTGCTATATTACCACCATTGTATAAAAAAATACTGAAAGAGCATTTGCAGAGTATTAGTTTTATGGACAATATGCCAAATACAGCACTGACTTCGCCAGTTGAAACGGCTGATTCTACAAAACAATTTAATATTACTTTTCGGGCAGGAATTCTGAAAGAAACGATTTCTGAATGGGCAACATGGAAAGAAAGAACCATTTTCAACAATCCTAAAAATTCAGGATTCGAAATATTCATAGATGCTGGGAAATTAGATGCAATACAATATGTTTTATTGCATGAGGCTACCCATGTTGTAGATGCCATTTTAAACCTTGCACCACACCTAGACAAAAAAGACTCTTTGGTTATACCTACAGCATTTACTAAAGATATATGGAGTAAATTGAATACCCCAGTGGCAAAGTTTACTAATCCATTATTAGAAAAAACACGCTTCAGAAGTGGTAAAATTCAGCCAATTACATCTGCCCCAGAAATATATGGTACACTCAAGAAAACCCCGTTTCCATCACTTTATGGTACGGCTTCATGGCATGAGGATATTGCCGAACTAGTGTCTATTTACCATCTGACAAATAGACTAAACCAACCATTCGTAATTTATATTAAAGAAAAAGATAAGGTCATCTCAACATTTGAACCGATGAAGAATAAATTAGTGAAAAAGAGAGTAAAGCAACTCCGCTTTTTTTACAGAGAAACGAAGGCGTAATTTAAGATATATTTGTTCGTTGTTTCTCCTATCATTCGGTTTTCCCTTTGAAGGTTGCATAAATTGCCATAGCGTGTCCATGTCACAATTCAAACGCTTCTTTTAGCCAATTAATAATCTTTGAATGTTTAATTTTTCAAGTACAATTTTAAATTAGTAAAAAGAGAAACTAAAATTACGATTGCTAAAACTGTCTTTTTCATGATTGTATCTGTTATAAATGTTGTTGTTTTTTGATGATACAAAGTTGGGGCGAATTACGGTGCGCTTCAATGGACGCTTTTCGCTTTTAGTTGTACTTTTTACCCATACATAAAAAAGTGTTTTTGGTGTATTCCTAATTTGGCAAAATACAAAAAAGGCATAACCCTTAGAGCCATGCCTTTTTTGATGTTTTATGGAATTACTTTAAAATTGCTCTGATTAAGATGTTATTGTTTCCTCGAAATGGTTGGTATGACACGCCAAGCACACTTTGGCACTGAACACAAAGCATTAAATATGAACACCACCCGTGATTTCAATTCTTTGGGCATTAATCCATTTTGACTCTTCTGAGCATAAAAATACGATAACACCTCCTATATCATCGGGCAAACCAACTCTTCCTAATGCTGTATTGCCTGCAATCATATCATTTAATGCTTGGTTGTCTCTTACAGCACCACCACCAAAATCAGTGGCGATAGCACCAGGAGCGATTGAATTAACTCTGATTTTCTTAGCACCAAATTCTAATGCTTGGTAACGTGTTAATGAATCAATACCAGCTTTCATAATGGCATAAGCAGCATAATTGGGATAGCTAAAACGAGCTAGACCAGAAGAAGTATTGACAATACTTCCGCCTTCATTAATGAATGGAAGTAATTTTTGCGTAAGGAAAAAAGGAGCCTTTAGGTGTGTAGTTGCCATTTCATCGAAGCCAGCTTCTGTGGTATCTTCAATAGAAGCATAGTAGCCTGTTCCTGCATTATTGACTAATGAATCAATTTTAGTTTTCCCAAAGTCTTTTTCCAAAATATCTTTCAATTCTGAAACAAATCCGTCAAATGAAGCTACTTTCCCCAAATCTAATTGAAGGCTTGACGATTTTCTTCCTAATGCTTTGATTTCATTTACCACATTTTCAGCATCTGCTTTATTATTTTGAAAAGTAATAATAACATCGAAGCCATTCTTCGCCAATTGAAGTGCTGATTCTTTACCAAGTCCACGACTACCGCCTGTTAATAAGACGATTTTATTTGCATTATTTGTCATTGTTTTTTGTTTTTGATTACAATGCAAAGTTGCGAATAATAGGATAATAATGATTTGTAAGAATCAAAGCGATATTTGCAAGAATCAAACAACTATTCTCTAAATGTCAAAGGTGACTTTTCACTATGCTTTTTAAAGAAGTTAGAAAAATGAGCCACTTCTTCAAAACCTAAGGTATAGGCAATCTCTGAAATATTCCAATGTGTTTGTTTGAGTAATGCCTTCGCCTCTTGGTTTATTCTGCTGGCAATGATTTCCCCTGTAGTTTTTCCTGTGGTTTCTTTCAGTACTCTATTGAGATGATTTACGTGTATGCCTAAAGTAGTAGCATACTCTTTTGGTGTTTTCAATACCAAAATTTGCGTAGTGTTCTCTATGGGAAATTGACGTTCTAACAGTTCAATAAATAAAGATGTTATTCTGGCAGAAGCAGTTTTGATATTTCCAATAGGGGTGATAGGTTTTAGTTTTTGACCATAATGAATCAACTCCATCAAATAATTGCGTAATAAATCATATTTATATTCGTAATCTGAATTAATTTCTGTGTGCATTTTACCAAACAGAGTATCAACTTGTTCAAACTGTTCCTTCGTTATTTGATAAATAAACTCACTCTGATTAGAGAAAATAGGAAGAATATCTATATCTATTCCTATTTTTGATTTAGCCAAAAATTCTTTAGTGAAAACACAAAAATGTCCCGCTTGATTGTTGTCTTGAGGAGTGTAATTGTATGGTATTTTGGGCGTTGCAAATAAAATTCCGTACTCCAATACTTCGATGGTTCTATCAGCATATTCCACTTTATTCTTGCCAGAAATTAAGCTTATTTTGTAATAAGTCCTCCTGTTGTAAGGCATTTCTGGTTTATCCTTAGCTACTTTATACATTTCGGCTATATCAAAAACATTAAAATGTCCAATGTCTTTATTGATATTAACACTCAAAATATCATCTAAATCTGGATTATTACCTCCAAAAATTTCCTCATAAAATTGTTTTATTGTTATTGAGCTCATCAGTATATTTGTAAAATTCAAATATAGCTAATTGTTTCAAATAGTAGAAGATAAGATTTAATATGAAGAGTAAATCCTATGTTGATGATACTCAAAAAAAGGGGATAACCTCAAAATGCTTACTTCCCAACTCTTTGCTGCAAACTTGCAGGATAACGGTCTCCTTGTACGTTGGTCTTGGCAAAAGCCTCGTCAATGGCTTTGACATCAATTTCAGATAAATCAATTGATGCACCACCGATATTTTCTGTTAAGCGATGTGATTTTGTAGTACCAGGAATCGGAACAATCCACGGTTTTTGTGCCAATAACCAACCCAATGCAATTTGTGCAGGCGTTGCCTCTTTTTGTGCAGCTATTTCAGCTAACAATTCAACCAATTTTTGATTGGCTTTTCTGTTTTCTTCCGTAAAACGGGGAACAATATTTCTAAAATCAGTTGGGTCAAATTGGGTCTCAGCATTAATAGCACCAGTCAAAAAGCCTTTCCCTAATGGGCTAAATGGCACAAAACCAATTCCCAATTCTTCGAGGGTAGGCAAAATCGCTAATTCGGGTTCTCTCCACCAAATCGAGTACTCACTTTGCAAAGCCGTTACAGGTTGTACTGCATGTGCTTTTCGGATTGATTCAACTCCTGCTTCTGAAAGTCCAAAGTGTTTTACTTTTCCTTCATGAATAAGGTCTTTTACTGTTCCAGCCACATCTTCCATCGGAACGCTTGTATCTACACGATGCTGATAAAATAAGTCGATGACATCGGTTTTCAATCGTCTTAAAGATTCTTCGGCTACTTCTCTAATACGCTCAGGGCGACTGTCTTGTCCTTTCTTAGAATCGCCGTCACGGAATCCAAACTTTGTAGCAATTACGACGTCTTTTCTAAAAGGAACTAAGGCTTCACCCACTAACTCTTCATTATCTTTGCCATAGGCTTCAGCCGTATCGAAGAAAGTAATTCCTTGTTCATACGCTTCTCTAATTAATTTGATGGCGGCGGCTTTATCGGTAGCTGGACCATACCCAAAGCTTAGCCCCATACAACCCATCCCAAGGGCTGATACTTCTAACCCGCTATTTCCTAATGTTCTTGTTTTCATGTTGAATTTTGTATATTGTTTATTAGTTCGACCTTAGTCAAAACGTTAATGACACTACAAATTTCATTCTTAATTATTTCCAAAAAGTATATTAATTACTGATGTTATTACCATCATTACTGATTGAAGGATTAATATGAAATTTGTTGATTTACTTGGTGCTATATTTACATCAATAGATTTAAAAATTAAGGTCATGGAACAGCTTATAAAGCTTGAAAAGATTTCGCAATACAATGCTATTAAGGGTGTAGAAACGCAACATCCACTAATAAGTGTGTTTGATAATTCAAACACAAAAGCCTTGCCCAATCACAGTCGTTTTCATTTTGGTTTTTACGCTATCTTTTTGAAAGAACTACATTGTGGAGAATTGAAGTATGGACGTAATAGCTATGACTATGATGATGGAACACTTGTTTTTATAGGACCAGGGCAAGTGATAGAAGTAAATAATGAAGAAAATTATCAACCAACAGGCTGGGCATTACTTTTTCATCCTGATTTGGTAAAAGGAACGGCGCTAGGAAAACTAATGAGTCAGTATTCATTCTTTTCGTATGAATCGAGTGAGGCACTTCATTTGTCTTTGAAAGAACAGCAAATTATTAAAGATTTATTGAGTAAACTTGAATACGAAATAAGTCAAACGATTGATAAGCACAGTAAAAGAATTATTACAAACAACATTGAATTACTCTTGAACTACTGTGTTCGTTTTTATGACAGGCAATTTATTACTCGTGAAAACATTAATAATGATGCTTTGTCAAGATTTGAACATTTGTTGAATGAATATTTTCAAACGGAAGTTACACAGGAATTTGGGCTACCATCGGTGGGATATTTTGCGAGTCGCTTGAACTTATCTCCGAATTATTTTGGTGATTTAATCAAAAAAGAGACTGGTAAATCTGCTCAAGAACATATCCATTTAAAATTAATAGATGTAGCCAAAGAACGGATTTTTGATATAGAAAAATCGGTAAGTCAAATAGCTTTTGAGCTAGGATTCAAATACCCACAACATTTTAATAGAATGTTTAAAAAGAGTACAGGTTATACGCCTAATGAATACAGGATGTTGAATTAATCCTTTTTATTATTTCTTATTAGACAAAATATCCCTCGCCGGCCTACCCCCTTTAGTCCGCATCTAATTTGTTGGACTTTCATAAATCTTACAAGTCTCAATTATTATCCTAATAAGCATTAGTGAATAGCTTAATATTTGCTATCTATAAACAGTTCAAAGTATCCTTTCACTAGAATGATAGATTATTATATTACCCAGCCAAAGCCGTGAATATTACAACTCTTAATCAATATTATGTAACACTTTCAATGGTAAGAATGGTCACCTTTGTTAGCATCAAACATAATAAATTTCAACATGAAAAGCTTCCTTCTTTTAGCGAACATTCTTATTGTTCTCTCTTCGTGTAGCTCAACCCAAATAATAAGTACTTGGAGAGAACCCAATAAAGAGGTCAATCTTAATAAATTAAATAAAGTCTTAGTGGTAGCCTTGTTTCAAAACGAAACCACCCGCCGAAAAGTAGAAGATCAATTGGTAGGCTATCTTAATGGAAAAGGAGTAGCCTCTTACGATTACTTAGATAGAGGTATTAGCGAGACTAATGAGGGAGTAATCAGAGAAAAAATCAAAAAAGATGGCTTTGAGGGTGCTGTAACAATGCGTCTTTTAGATGTTGATAAGGAGAAGGCCTATACTCGTAGTAATATTGCTTTATACCCTTCTTACTATAATAATTTCAGCGGATACTATTACAGAAATTGGCCATTTTATTTTGATTCAGGTTATTATCTAACGACTAAAATTTACACTGTTGAAACAAATGTTTTTTCTATCAAAGAGGATAAGATTATCTGGACGGGCATTACTAAAACAACCGATCCAAGTGGAGTAGTAAAAATGACTGAAGAAATTGGGCAGGCTGTATTTAATAAAATGCTAAAGGAAGGGTTTATAAGTGATAAATAACTATTTTCTATTCCAGAAATGATGATAAAATGTTCAAATCAGTAGCAATTATTGTCGCTCATCCTGATGATGAAACACTTTGGGTAGGAGGGGTAATACTCAACAATCCTTTATGGCAGTGCTTTATTGCATGTCTTTGCAGAAAAAACGACGAAGAAAGGGCTGCAAAATTTTATGAAGTCTTAAATATTCTTCATGTTCAAGGCATCATGGGCAATCTTGATGATGAACCAGCACAAAAGCCATTGAATGAGGAAGTGGTAGAGCAAGTAATCTTAGATTTATTGCCCCAAAAAGATTTTGATTTAATTATTACGCATAGCCCAAGGGGCGAATACACAAAACATATTCGGCATGAAGAGACCAGTAGAGCAGTCATCAATCTTTGGCAAAAAGGTATTATAAAAACCTCAGAGCTTTGGACTTTCGCCTACGAAGACGGTAATAAAAAATATTACCCAAAAGCAATTGAAAATGCTACTCTCTACGAAACATTATCAAAAGAAATTTGGCTTAAAAAATATAGTTTAATCACTGATATTTATGGTTTCGAGCAGCATAGTTGGGAGGCACGAACAACACCTAAATCAGAATCATTTTGGCAATTTAGTCAATCAGCAGATGCTATTAAATTCCTAAATCATTAATCCTATTTCCAATTATCATTAAACACTATTTAATTTTTTATTTATGAAAGTATTAGTCCTTTACGACTACCCGCCATCACCAGGGGGCTTAGCAACCCAAGGAGACCTTTTATACAAAGGTTTACTTGAATTAGGTGTTGATGCTCATGCTGTTCATTTTGAATCAGCCCAAGAAAAAGAATGGTATTATCGTTGGTTTGAGCCTGATGTGGTAGTAGGAGTAGGGTACTGGGGACATACTCCACAATTGGTTTTGCATCCACAACGCTATGGAATACAGCCTGTCCCTTGGTTAGTTGCAGATGGTTATATTGCTAATTATCAGGAGGTGTTAAATGCACTTCCTTTAATATTAGTTACTTCACATTGGGTAAAAGAAATGTATGTGAGAGACGGAATTTGTGGTGATAAAATAGAAGTTTTACCCGTTGGTTGTAATACAGATACTTTCAAGCCTTTTGATAAAAATGACCCTAAAGTATTGGCAGTACGTGAATCATTAGGGATTTCTCCAGACCAATTAATGATTTTAACTGTTGGCGGAGATGCTGCTTCAAAAGGAGCTCAGGAAGTAATGCAAGCTTTAGCGATTATTGATAAAAAAGCACCTGATTGGAAATATGTTTGTAAAGTTTGGCCTCAGCCACGTACAGAATCGCAAAATTTTGAAGACTTAAAAATGGCAATTGATTTGGGGATTGAAAAAAACGTTACTTATGCCACAAATACTATTTCAAGGAATTTTATGCCTTATTTAATTGCCGCTTGTGATATATATGCGGCTCCATCTAGGCTTGAAGGTTTTGGAATGCCACAAGTAGAAGCAGGTGCTTGCCAAAAGCCTGTTATTGGTATCAAAGCAATGGGAATGTTGGATACTTTAATAGATGGAGAAACAGCATTTTTGGCAAATGTAGCTAAGAAAATTGTGGTAAATGAAGTGACGCTGGGAGGAGAATCAGGTTTTGAAGATAATTATAAAGTCAAATTCAGTGAACCTCGCACCGTGGATTATCGAGCCAATGTACAAGACATTGCTAAAGGGTTACTGACTTTAATGAATGATGCGGATTTAAGAGAAAGTATGGGAAAAGCAGGTAGAAAAAGAGTCGTTGAAAATTTTGATTATCGTATCGTAGCAAAAAGGTTTGTAGCATTAATGAATGATAAATTAGGGTTAAAATAAATGACATGATTAACGCCAAAAACCAAACGGACATTAATGTTGCCAAAAAAGCGGCAATTGATGTGCTCCTTCATAATATGCACGGGCCATTTTATGGACTTCCGCGAACAGCAGGCTGGGGTTATCCCGAACCTTATACCAGAGATCTAATGATTTCGATTCTTGGTATTGGGGTTTCTGGGAATAAAGCGTTGTTGAAATCTATTCAAAAAGTTTTGGAGACTTTAGCAAAAAATCAGACTGAAAAAGGACATATTCCATCTTTGGTACATGATATGGATGATAGAGGTTCGAGCGATACAACTCCTTTGTTTTTATTAGGTGTTGGTATTTACAGACAAGTAATGAATGAGCCTGATTTTTTAAAGGATTCGGTGGACAAAGCCTTACTTTGGATGGAATATCAAAGTCCTTCTGACAGGTATTTGGTAGCACAGCAACCAACTAGCGATTGGCGAGATGAACAATGGGTTATTGGTTATGGCTTGTTTGTTAATACTTTGGTTTATAGTTATTTAAAAATGTTTAATCAAGATGGAAGAGCCCGAAGAGTACGACAAGAAATGAGCCGATTTACCATTACGGAAGGTGTTATAAATCATCATATCCATGAGGGTTTGGTCGTTAAAAATAAACCATATTATGCTTTTTGGTCTTATAAAATTCATAGTAGCGAACGCTTTGATTTATTGGGAAATAGCCTTGCTATTTTATCAGGAATTGCGTCTCCGTCAAGAGCCGACGAGATGGTTACTTGGATAGAAGCAGAATGTGAAGCGATGAAAAATAAAGGAGATTTAGCGATAGATTTACCTCCTAACTTTTTCCCATTTACCAATCCAGAAGACCCCGATTGGCATGTTCGGTATTCCGAATACAACAAACCTGGCGAATACCATAACGGTGGTATTTGGCCTTTTATTTGTGGCTTTTATATCGCAGCCTTAGTCGCTGCAAAAAGATTTTTATTAGCAGAACAGAAATTAATCGTCTTGACTGAATGTATTAAAAAGACAAATTTCGATAGTGATAATGCGATTAAAAATAAGGCTAATTCCTCCGTAGAAATACCTCCAGAAAGTGCTGAATTTGGGTTTAATGAATGGATAAAAGCACAAGATGGCGAAGCGAAAGGACAAAACTGGCAAACTTGGAGTGCAGCGATGTATTTATATGCTGCTAAATGTGTGGAAGAAAAAAGTACCCCTTTTTTTGAAGCAATGCGGAAATATTAAATATTTTTTTAACTAAAACAACCAATAAAATGGGTTATCACGACAACAAAAAAATCATTGAGGCTTGCCTTAAATGTGTGGCACTTTGCAATCATTGTGCGGCTTCATGCCTACAAGAAGAAGATACAAAAATGATGGCAAAATGTATTCAATTGGATATGGAATGTGCCGCCATTTGCTATGCAACCGCCCAGCTATTGAGTTTAGGGAGCAAACATTCAAAAGCCATCACCAAGTTGTGTGCCGACTTCTGCGATGAATGTGCTAAGGAATGTAAAAAACACGAAAATAAACACTGCAAAGAATGTGCTGATGCCTGTAAAGATTGTATGGAGGCTTGTTTGAGTATGTAAAGTGCTTGAGAATATGTTTTACGTATTTTTTAGTAAAGCATATTCTTTCAAAAGCAATCAGTTAATTCACCTAATAATTATCTAACAATGAAGCTGTTTAAACTTTCCCTTACGGGTTAAACTAAGTCTTTTAGCATAGCTTGTTCCAAAATTTACTCAACGTAGCGATGCTATGCTTCCCAAATTTTGAAAAAATCAATCCAAAAATACAATACTTTCACCTCAGAAACGGAAAGTTTAAACAGCTTCAATAAAATATCCATGAAAAAGTATTTCAGTTGTCGATTTATTAGCTCATTTACTGAAACGCCAAGATTTGTATGATTTACAAGATAAAGATTAGAATAAGGGTAAACGTATATAGATTAGCGATAGGGTTTTATATATAAAAAGGGTCAACTAAAATTTTATAAAAACCAAAAATATGCTGGCATTCAATTTTAGACTTCATAAATTATATACGCACTCTCAACAAACAGAGTTAAAATCTGTACAGCAAGTACAAAAAACTAATATTCTAGCTTATCTACTTTATGCAATTTCAGGAGTCATAACTGCGATTTGGGCAATTGAATTTTTTACGTTGCATTGCGGTCAAGGTATTCATTTACTATTGATTATCGTAGCTAATTTGATATTACTGAGTATTACACAGTGTCAGGAAAAAGCTAAATCGAAGATTCCTTTAAAAAAATACTACTTTAAAAAATCTCCTAAAATTTAGAAGTAGCATAGGAGAAACTGTGAATGTTATAACTCTTTACAAAAATTCTGTAATACTTTATCCTCAATACTTCCTCATCTTTGTTTAGTTGCGAAAACATATTCGCTAGCTAAGTAAATACGATGGAAATCATAAAGCCAACACAATATTTAGGCATTTGGATGGATTATTCAGTAGCTCATTTGATGGAATATACAAGAGATTCGATGGAAACAGAAATGATGGAATCTAACATTAGCCACGAGAATCGAGACGAGACTTTAAATAGAAGCGAAAGCTTGTTGTACAATAATGAGCAACAGAAACAAAGGCATTTTTATGATGAATTAAGAGACATTATTAAAAAGTATGATGAAGTAATTCTTTTTGGCCCGACAGACGCTAAGGTTGAATTATTGAACATTTTAGAAAAAGATAGTCACTTCGATAAGATTAATATTAGTATTGAAGAGTCAGATAAAATGTCTGAAAATCAGCAACATGCCTTTGTTAAATCCTTTTTTCTTAAAATATATTCATATGAAAAAGCTTCATAAACATACCCAAAAACCTATTTCAGAAAAGAGCGAAATAGATTTTTCATATCCTGCCAGCGAGGATATTTATCAAAATTATAAGGAGGAAGAAGATATTGATCCTGAAAATATTTCGAGTACAAAAGTACTCAATGAAAATGATGAAGAATGGAACGAAAAGAGCTTTGAAGATGATGAGTCTGGTGATGATTTAGATGTACCAGGGTCAGAATTGGATGACGAACAAGAGCGTGTTGGTAGCGAAGATGAAGAAAATAACTACTATAGTGTTGGCGGGGACAATCATATTGATTTAGAGGAAGAAAGAGAATAATATATAAGGAAATTATGAAAATAGCCGTTTTTAGTACTCAATCGTATGAACAAGCCTATCTGGATAGGCTTAATATTGACTTTAAGCATGACTTGACCTATTTTGAAGCATCCTTAAATACCAATACTACCAATTTAGCTGAAGGTTTTGAAGGGGTATGTGTATTTGTGAGCGATAAATTGAATGAAAAAGTAATTGAAAAATTAGCGAAGCTTGGTGTAAAATTGATTGATTTGCGAAGTGCGGGTTTTAATCATGTAGATATTCAGGCTGCTAAAAAGTATAATATAAAGGTATTGCGAGTGCCAGCCTATTCTCCTCAAGCCGTAGCGGAACATGCTATTGCCTTGATTTTGACCTTGAACAGGAAAACACATAAAGTTTATAATAGAGTACGTGAGGGAGATTTTTCATTAGATAATCTGCTAGGATTTAATCTATATCAGAAAACTGTCGGGGTAATTGGAACGGGTAAAATAGGTGCTGTCTTTTGTAAAATCATGTTAGGCTTTGGTTGCAAAATTATTGCATACGACCTTGTCGAATCGGAAAATTTAAAAGCGATAGGGGTCGAATACCAATCTTTTGATGAGGTTTTACAAAAGGCTGATATTATCTCGTTGCATTGTCCACTTACAGAAAAATCTCACCATCTTTTAAACACAGCGGCATTCGATAAAATGAAAGAAGGAGTAATGCTGATTAATACAAGTAGGGGAGGTTTAATTAAAACAGAAGATGTTATTATTGCCCTGAAAAGTAAGAAGCTGGGATATTTAGGCATAGATGTTTATGAACAAGAAGACGGCTTGTTTTTTAAAGACTTTTCCGAAACAATTATTCAAGACGATATTATTGAACGATTAATGGCTTTTCATAATGTACTTATTACACCACATCAGGGTTTCTTTACGAAAGAAGCTGTAGAGCAAATCATGAAAATTACCCTAAAAAACTTCACCGATTTTGAACAAGGATTGGTACTAGAGAATGAAGTAGTTATTTCGTAACTAAATTGATTGAGATACATGTAAATCAAGAATAACCTAAATAATATTATGTCTATTAAAACGATAAATCCAGCGACAAATAAGGTCATAAAATCATTTGAAGAAATGACCGATTCGACCGTTGATAGTGCCGTTGGAAAAGCTGTAAAAGCTTTTGACGATTGGAAACATACTAGTTATGAGGTGCGAGCTAAATTACTGCATAAAGTAGCGAGCCTGATGCGGGCAAAAAAGGAGTCGCTTGCCCAAATGATTACGCTAGAAATGGGAAAACTCATTGCTCAAGCAGAGGGTGAGATTATGTTAAGTGCCGATATTTTCGATTATTATGCAACCCATGGAGCGACATTTCTAGCCGATAAAGTTCTTACTCCTGAACACGGTACAGCACTTATTCGATACAGTCCTATAGGAGTATTGTTTGGTGTAGAGCCTTGGAACTTCCCCTTTTATCAAGTTGCCCGATTTGCAGCTCCTAATATCATGATTGGCAATACTATATTAGTGAAACATGCCTCATTAGTACCCCAGTGTGGCATTGCCATAGAAGAACTATTCCTTGAGGCGGGTTCACCTAAAGGGCTTTATACTAATCTTTTAATATCGGGAAAACGAGCCTCTGCATTGGTTTCAGACAAAAGAATCAAAGGGGTATCGCTTACAGGTAGTGAAGCCGCAGGAGCAAGCCTAGCCTCTGAAGCAGGGAAATATCTAAAAAAATCTGTTTTAGAATTAGGAGGTAGCGATGCCTTCATTATCCTTGAGGATGCTGATATCGATAAAACTGTTGATTGGGCCGTTGTAGGAAGAATCAATAACAATGGAGAATGTTGTATTGCCTCTAAAAGGTTTATAGCGGTAGAAGCTATTGCAGATGAATTTTTGAAAAAATTTACTGATAAAATGGCTCTGTTAAAAGTTGGTGATCCTATGCACAAAGATACGGACCTTGGCCCTTTAAGTAGTGAAGCAGCGGCCGTGCAAATTGTTGAACAAATTGATAGGGCCGTAAAAGGAGGTGCAAAAATAATTTTAGGCGGTAAGCGAGTTGATAGTGAAGGAGCTTTTGTACAACCAACTATTTTGACAAATATAGAAAGCGATAATCCTGTTTATTATGAAGAATTATTTGGACCTGTAGCTACTTTTTACCGTGTAAAAGATGAACAAGCAGCCATTGAATTAGCTAATGACTCTCCATTTGGTTTAGGAGGATCTATTTTTACACAGGATATTCCAAGGGGAGAACGAATAGCTAATCAGATTGATACTGGAATGGTATTTATCAATCACCCAACTTGGACTCAGGCTGATTTACCTTTTGGCGGAACTAAAGGCTCGGGCTATGGTCGTGAACTTTCTGAACTTGGAATAGATGAATTTGTGAACAAAAAGCTGATTAGGGTAAGTAATCTTGATGACCCTTTTTGATTATTCATAAAGAAAATTGCTAATGTTTACCTTTAAATCTATTACTATGAAAACGCATGAACTATCCTTTTGCTTCTCAGATAAAAATCAGATGGAACTAACTGATTTTGAAGAGGCTATTCATCACTCTATGCGACAATATTCACTAGAACACTTAACTGTTACAGAAGAGACTTCCCAAGAGCATATTTTGGAGGCTGTCCAAAAATCTTTAACAGTTTGTCGTTTGGCAGGTATCAATAGTGAACAACACTTCAAAAAAATCTATGTGTACAATACAGATATTAGTACTTTAGATATTGACTGGAGAATGACTAAAAAAGGACTTAATTTAATGATTATTCTAACGTCTTCGATGAACGAAAAAATGGCTCATTGGCTATGGGAATTGGCTAATTTGTAGAGAACATCAATGAAACAACTCATCATTTTTGACCTAGATGGAACACTTGCCGAAAGTAAATCGCCTATTGATAGCGATATCGCTCAATTACTCAATATACTTTTGATTAATTTTAAGGTGGGTATTATCTCAGGCGGAAGTTGGCAACAGTTTGAAAAACAAGTGCTTCCCAAGTTATCTAAAGGCGAATCTCTGAAGAATCTGTTGTTGCTCCCTACTTGTGGGACTAAATTCTATCAATATAAATCCAACTGGGAATTATGCTATTCAGAAGATTTTTCCTTATCAGAGAAAACCTCTATCATTCATGCGATCAATGAAACTTTAGTAGCAATAGGGTTTAAAACAGAAAAGGTTTGGGGACCAATAATCGAAGATAGAGGTAGTCAAATTACATTTTCAGCATTGGGGCAACAAGCTCCGCTTCAAGAAAAAATAAAATGGGATAAAGATGGCTCTAAGCGTAGGAAAATAAAAGCTCATTTAGAAACACTAATTCCAGCATTTGCAGTGTGCTTGGGTGGTACAACATCTATTGATGTAACTCAAGTAGGTATTAATAAAGCGTATGGAATTAGAAAACTTCAAGAAATAGTCAATGTTCCTATTGAAGACATGATTTTCGTCGGGGATTCCTTATTCGAGGGTGGAAATGATTTTCCTGCTAAAAGTACAGGTATTGCTTGTATTGAGGTTGAAAATATCAATGAAACCAAGCTTGCTATAAAAACGATTATTGCTTGTTTATCTTAAAATATTGTTTAAAATGATGTTTTGATATAACCCTATACTATACGTTTATCAAAAAGATAGTGTATCATTAATGATTTGATAATCAGTGAAAAGCGTAACTATTTTACAAAATATTGTAACACTTATCAAAATCAAATACCTCACCTTTATGTCGTGAAAATACTTTCACACTAAAAATGAATACCATGAAAACTAACGAGGAATTACAGAAGGATGTACAAAATGCTATCAAATGGGAACCCTTATTACATGCGGCGGAAATCGGTGTTACGGTAAAGGATGGAGTCGTTACTTTATCGGGAAACGTGGATAGTTACTCAAAAAAGTTTGAGGCAGAAAAAGCTGCTAAGAATATCATAGGTGTAAAGGTTGTAGTAGAAACAATTGAAGTGAAATTTAAATCAAATACATCAAAAAAAGATGATAACGAAATTGCAGACGAAATTTTAAGTGCTTTTAAATGGAATTTGGAAATTCCTGATAGTAAGATTAAAGTAAAAGTAGAAAAAGGGTGGGTTACATTAGAAGGTGAAGTCCATTGGAATTATCAAAGAAATGCTGCAAAAAATGCCGTTGATAAACTCATGGGCGTTACGGGTGTTTCAAATGATATTGTGATAAAATCTGAAACGCATAATGAGATTAAAAAAAGTGACATCGAAAATGCCTTAAAACGTAATTGGGCAATCGACGACGAGCATATTAATGTCATCGTTGATGGTCATAAAGTTACCTTAACTGGAAGTGTAGATTCTTGGTATCAAAAAGATGAAGCAGCACGAATTGCTTGGAATGCACCAGGTGTTTGGACGGTTGATAACGAATTGGAAGTTGAATATCAATATGCTTTAATGGATTAAGAATTTTAAAGAAAAAAAGGGGGGGGGAGATTTCCTCCTTTTTTCAAAAAACAATATGAATAATTCTGAAATACATACTTACGAAGTTAATCTTCGATGGAATGCTGAACGAAAAGGAATTTTAACTTCTCCTGTTTTACCTAATCAAATCGAGGTAGCAACACCTCCAGAATTTCCGAAAGGAATGAAAAATATTTGGACTCCTGAACACTTATTTGTGGCTGCAATCAACAGTTGTTTGATGGCTACATTTTTGGACATTGCCGAAAACTCAAAATTTGATTTTATTAGTTTTGAAAGTAATGCCGTTGGTACAGTTGAGAAATTGGAGGGGAAATTGGCTGTAACAGAAATATTACTAAAACCAACCATAGTAGTACCAACATTAAAACACGAAGAGCAATTAAGAAAAATACTTGATATGAGCGAAAAAGCTTGTGCTATTTCCAACTCTATTAAAACAAAAGTCATTTTAGAACCCATCATAAAAGTATAATTGTGCTCAAAGCCGTAGGCATTTGGCGAAATGTTTGATTTTGAATATTTACTAATATGACAAAGAAAAATATCATCATTAGTGGGCTTATTGTTGTGGTAGTTTCCGCTTTAGGGTATTACTATTATCAACTCCAAAACAAAGATAAAGTATATTATTGGCGAAGTGTAAGTATTGAAAGAGGGGATATAAATGTATTGATAACGGCTACTGGAACCATGGCGGCAGATACATCTGTTGATGTGGGTGTACAGGTTTCAGGAACAATTGCTAACATCAAGGCTGATTTTAATACCATTGTCAAAAAGAACCAAATCCTAGCGGTTTTGGATACTACACTCTATTATGCCACAAAACTAGATGCCTTAGCCGCATTACAAAGAACACAAGTAGCCTTTGAACAAGCCAAAAGAGAGTTCGACCGAGCATCACTACTATTTAATAGTCAAGTAATAGCACAAGTAGATTACGATTTGTCTTTAACAGCTTATCAAACTGCCAAAAGCAATGTAGTTTCTGCTAAATCTTTGCTGAACAAAGCAGCTATTAATCTGCGATATTGTACGATAAAAGCTCCTATAAGTGGGATGATAATATCTAGAAATGTTCAAATAGGGAATATGGTTATTGCCAGTTTTACCAGTCCTGTACTTTTTACCATAGCAAATAATCTTAAAAAGATGCAAGTACAAGCCAATGTTGATGAAGCCGACATTGGTCAATTGAAAGTAGGACAAAAAGCCATTTTTACGGTCGATGCCTATCCCAATGATGTCTTTTCGGGTGAAGTTACTCAGATTAGACATTCGCCCGTTGTGGTGTCGAGCGTAGTTAATTATGTAGTGATTATAGAAGTGCCCAATCCTGCATTAAAATTAATCCCCGGACTGACGGTCAATGCCAATATTTCTATTCAAGAACAAAAAAATGTGCTTAAAGTAGCAACAAGTGCTTTTGCTTTTACGCCAACAGCTGAATATATCCAGAATGCGGTTTCTCTTTCAGAGAATACCAAAAGAATCTGGTTACAAAAACTATTAAACAATAGCGAATTGAAGAAACAAGAAATTGTAGAAACTAATGGTACAAAGGGTTATTTGTGGGTAATAAATGATAAAGATGTAATTCCCGTGCAAGTAACCAAAGGGTTAAACGATGGAGCTTTTACTGAAATCAGTGGAAGTATTAAAGAAGGTTATTTGGTCGCTACGGGTATCAATCAATCTGCTCCCACAGAAACCAAAGCTTCAAATCCGTTTATGCCAAAAATGCCAAGTAGAAAAAAAGCAAAATGAAAGTCTCAGAAAACTTAATTTCCGTACAAAATCTAGTGAAAACATATATTACAGGTAATACAGAGGTTCGTGCCTTGAATGATGTTTCACTGACGATTGACAAAGGAGAGTTCTTGGCAATAATGGGAGCTAGTGGCTCCGGGAAATCTACTTTTATGAATATTCTCGGATGTTTAGATAACCCCACCAGTGGAACTTATTTGATGGAGGGAATTGATGTTTTGGGTAGAAATAGAGATGAGTTAGCAGAATTACGGAATCAAAAATTAGGGTTTGTTTTTCAGTCATTCAATATTTTACCCAGAACTTCTGCTCTCGAAAATGTAGAATTGCCACTATTATATAATAGCAAAATTGCCATCAAAGATTATGGAGATAGAGCAATGAATGCACTAAAATCGGTTGGACTGGGCGACCGTGTAAATGCTATGCCAAACGAGCTTTCGGGTGGACAACAACAGCGAGTAGCCATCGCACGAGCGTTAGTAAACGACCCTGTAATTATCATGGCGGATGAACCTACGGGAAACCTTGATTCCAGAACCAGTTATGAAATTATGCAAATATTTCAAGCCTTGAACGACAAAGGAATTACCGTGGTAATGGTAACGCATGAACCAGATATTGCCCAATTTGCGAAGACAAATGTTATTTTTAAAGACGGAAAAATCATTTTTAATGATACCGTAGAAACCAGAAAAATAGCAACAGAAGAATTGAAAAAAATAGCGTTACTCACCGATGAAAAATCAACAACATGAGAATTCTCAATTTATTTAAAGTAGCTTTTCGTTCTTTATTGAGAAATAAATTACGTAGTTTTTTAACGATGTTGGGAATTATTATTGGTGTCGCTTCTGTGATTGCGATGTTAGCCATCGGCGAAGGTTCGAACCAGAATATCAAAGCGTCTGTAGCTAGTTTGGGTACAAATTCCATTATGGTTTATCCGGGGAATAATGCCATGGGAGGCGTAAGCCAAGGAGCGGCTTCTAATAAAACCATTCGAGTTGAAGACGTAGATGCCATCAGAGCTAATTGTGACCTAGTAAATTTTATTTCTCCTGTTGACCAAAAAAGGGCTCAAGTAATTTATGGTTCTCAAAACTGGAATACATCCATTTTAGGCGTTAATAATGACTATCTGGCTATTCGTTCACTTACGATGGCTAAAGGAAGCACTTTCACTACCGCCGACGAGCGTGCTGTTGCCAAAGTTTGTTTAGTAGGGGTCACCGTTGTATTGAATTTATTTGGGGACGAAAATTTTGACCCTATCGGTGAAATCATCCGTATCAATAGTATTCCTGTGAAAATTATTGGTGTACTCTCAAAAATGGGGCAAAATACCTTCGGGCAAGACCAAGACGATATAATTCTAGCTCCCTTTGCTACGGTTCAAAAAAGAATGATGTCATCGTCGATGTATGTGAATAGTATTTTAGCTTCTGGAAAATCAGAAGGACAAGTGGTAGATGCAGTAGATGAAATTACCAATTTATTAAGAGACAAACATAAAATAGCTCCTTCAGACGATAACGATTTTACGGTTCGTACTCAATCGGAAATTAGCAATATTTTTGGTACAATCTCTAAAGTAATGACCATCCTGCTGGCAAGTATTGCCAGTATTTCGCTGTTGGTCGGAGGTATCGGCATAATGAATATCATGTTAGTTTCCGTTACTGAACGTACCCGAGAAATCGGTATCAGAATGGCTATCGGAGCAAAAGGGAAAGACATTTTGACACAGTTTATGATTGAATCTATCGTAATCAGTTTTATGGGCGGGCTAATCGGCATTGCACTGGGAATCTTAGTTGCTGAATTAGTAGCAACATTTGGAGGTTGGCCTGTGGTAATTACCGTTTTCTCAGTAGTATTATCTTTCTTATTTTCTACTATTATAGGCCTTTTCTTTGGCTGGTATCCTGCCCAAAAAGCTGCTTCACTTAATCCAATTGACGCTTTGAGGTATGAATAAAACAACCTCTAAAAAGCTCACATATCAATTTGCTTCCTATAAATCAATTCTTTAAGACAACTTATTTATAAGTACTCTACCCGATGAAAATTTACAATTAATAAAAAAAGGCTGAATTTTGTAGTTCCTAAGCAACAAAAAACAGCCTTTTAATGAAAAGTTTCATCAGTAGCGAAATTAAAAAATTACTT
>NZ_JAYFUL010000056.1:0-36072 GCF_034928825.1 Arcicella aquatica
AACAGACCCTTGGGATGTGTTACACTGTGGAGAGGATTCCAAAAATTTCAAACTATTAAAGAAATATATAACATCAATACTTATGGGTAATCAGTAGGACTTAAGTCACCCGCTAATAGAAAGGAGAGCAGGATACGTAGTCGAATTGTACCTACTGTAAATGTTGCTAAAGCTTCTAGCGTAATTTCTCTACTACAAATGAAACATCAAGAGGTTGCTTTCCCAATCATAAAATACTATAACCATGTTTATCCGTAAATTCATTCTTATTATCCTCTGTTCGGCTCTGGCTAGTTCAATACTTGCACAGTCCAGCCACGAAAACCCACAATATGACATCGTCTTCCCTCAACGAAAGGTAAACAAATTGGTCATTACCTTAAAGAAAGAAGACTGGCAACATATCCAGTCGGAGATGAAAAACATTTTAAATACTGAATTTGGCACGATGAAAAACGGACGAGGAATGCCCAATATGCCTCCGCCTAACTTTGATAGAAATACTCCAAACAGACAGGATAGGCAATGGGGTTCTCCGATGAAGATGGTACAAAAAGACCCACCATACGTTTCGGCGAAACTTTCTTTTAAAGATAGTACTTGGCAACAGGTGGGTTTCAGACTAAAAGGGAATTCTAGTTTGATGATGTCGTGGGGACAAGGGATTTATAAATTACCCTTTAGACTAAACTTTGGGAAATACATCAAAAAAGGAAGTGATTTTTATGGGTTTGAAGAACTCTCCATGTCACCTGCTATGGGTGATAATTCGTTGATGAGAGAAAAAGTAATGAATGAAATTTTTCAAAAAGCAGGCATCAATGCTCCGCAAACTGCTTATTATCAGGTATATATTAATTTCGGAGAAGGTGAAAAATATTGCGGTATTTATACGATGGTGGAAGTAGTAGACGACACCATGATTAAAACACAGTTTGGCGAGAAGTCGGGCAATATTTATAAGCCCGAATCTACCTTCGCAAGATTTGATAGTACTGCTTTTGAAAGAAAAAATAAAAAAAGTTCTCCTGCCGACTGGAGCGACATCAAGCAGTTGATTAAGGTATTAAATGCGTCATCACGCACCAGTAATGCTGCACAATGGCGAAGCGATTTAGAGGGCGTATTCAATGTAAACCAGTTTTTGAAATGGTTAGCCGTCAATGCTGTGGCGGTCAATTGGGATACTTACGGAGCGATGGCGCATAATTTTTACCTGTACAATTCTCCGCTAGGGCACCTTACGTGGATTCCTTGGGATAATAACGAGGCACTAAAAACTGGCAGAGGTGGCGGTGGTGGTTTTGCGGGGCCACCAGATATGAATGGGATGCCTGCCTTTAACCCAACGATGCAACAAGGCGATGCCCCTGCTATGCCGACGGGTGGGAGAGAGATGCCTTCACAGATGATGCCTCCGATGATGGGGAAAAGTGGGTCGTTATCCCAAAAAGAGGTAACAGACCGCTGGCCATTAATCCGTTTTTTGATGGATGATGAGGTATATGCCAAACGATACAAAAACTATGTAAAGGCCTTTAGTGTCTATATTTTCACACCTGCCAAAATGCACGCTTTGTTGGATGAACATTACCAATTATTAAAACCTTTGGTGGCGTTAGAACAAAAGCCTTATTCGCAATTGACTGATGTAAATGCTTTTGAAAAGGAATTTGAAGGACTTAAGAAACACATCGAGGCAAGACAAGAGGCCGTTCAGACTTTTTTGATGGAATAAATAATCTATCTACACAAACACGGCATTCATCTACACGTATGCAACGGTTGGAATAAGGGGCTGGTCTTCGATGTATAAACCTCACGCCCTGCCCGACTACGCGTCCCGCTCTTTTCTGAGAGGGGAGAAACGAGTACTCGAAGATTCCCCTCTCTGGAGGAGAGCGGGACACGTAGTCGGGCTAGGGGTGAGGTTTTTTACCCCGTACAAATAAACCAATATGAAAATCAACAACTTAGTAGGCTTTCTCTTACTGGGAACAATGGCCTTGTCTTCGTGCAAGGTAAACGATGAGATAAGTGCCTCTACACCCGACTGGACGGAAGCGTCTCATGGCAACAGCGTTAGCCCAGATTATGATGTGGCTTTTCCACAGGATAAAGTAAATACGCTTGAAATTACGATGACGTCGGCAGATTGGCAGACCATCAAAAGTGATATGAAAACCAAATCTGGGTCAGATTTTGGTGCAAGTTCATCTGGCATTGGGATGCCTGGCGGGGCAAATCCCGGTGGTGGAGGTGGTGGGAACGCTGGTGGTGGTGGCTTAGACCTCATCACTGGCGACCCTATCTATGTAGCCACCTCAGTAAAATTCAACGGTAAAGAATGGTACCACACAGGTTTCAGGCTCAAAGGAAACTCTAGTTTATCGGGAGCATGGCGAAGTGGCAACTATAAATTGCCTTTTAAATTGAATTTTGATGAGTTTGAAGATACCTATCCCGAAATCAAAAATCAGCGTTTTTATGGCTTTAAAGAATTCTCGATGTCGCCGGGATATAATGATAACTCGCTGATGAGGGATAAAGTAGCAAGTGATTTATTCAGAGCAGCAGGCATTCCAAGTGCTCAAACTGCCTTTTATAAAGTGTACATCAATTTCGGTGATGGGCTAAAATATTGTGGTGTATACACAATGGTAGAAGTAATAGACGACACGATGATAAAAAATCAGTTTGGTGAAGACGATGGTAATATTTACAAGCCAGAGTCGGCATTAAAGACTTTTGTACAAGACGATTTTGAGAAGAAAAATAACAAAACAGCCGCTGATTACTCGGATGTGCAAAGCTTCATAACTGCCCTAAATGCTAGTACACGCACGAGCAATGCGAGTCAATGGCGAAGTGATTTGGAAAAGGTTTTTAATGTAGACCATTATTTGAAAGTGCTAGCGGTCAACAACGTCATTGTGAATTGGGATGCTTACGGAGCGATGGCTCATAATTATTACCTCTATACCCATTCCACTAAAAAAATAACATGGATTCCGTGGGATTTTAACCTTTCGATGACCACTAGCAGTACAAGCGGACAGGGCAATAATCAGCAAGGGGTTTCATTGGCGATGACGGAAGTAACCAATGCTTGGCCATTGATTAGGTATGTCGCGGATGATGCCACCTATTATGCCAAGTACAAGGCATACGTAAAAGAGTTTAACGATAATATTTTTACGACTGCTAATGTAAATGCGATGTTGGATAAAAACTATACCCTAATTGCCCCTTATGTGACAGGCACTGAACCCGAACAAAAAGGCTATACTTACCTGAGCAGTGCCAGCGATTTTGCTACAGCAATTACAGCCTTGAAAACGCACGTTGTAACGAGGAATACAGCGGTGAAGGCTTTTGTAAAGTGAGTTTTTAAGGTTTTTTAAAATGAGCGTCAGCATTTTCTGAAATTCCGCTGTTTGAGCGAAGCGAGTTTCGGAATTTCTTGACTTTCTTTTGTTACTTTTCTTGTGTCAAGACAAGAAAAGTAAGGTCTTACAAAAGGGAGAAATTGTTATAAATCAAATTATTAAATAATGAAATATTTTTTGAATCTTCTAAATATGAACCCTTTTTTTAAAACGGTATAAATTCATTGCTAGATACCCAAAATAAAGAATTAACCAATACAAACATATCAATATGAAAACCACAATAACGATTTTATGCCTGATTTTAAGTGCCCAACTATTCGGACAAAGCAAGAAAGACCTTAAAAAATACCGTGTAAAAAACATCACTGAAATAATTGTTGACGTCAGCGGAGGGAAAGAAACCAAACGGACTGATGTACAGAAGAAATTGGATGATAACGGTAATGTAATCGAAGAAATCAATTTTGATAAAAAAGGCAATATCCAAACCAAAACCCTTAACAAATACAACTCAGAAAAAGATAAAGTAGAGGAAATTGTGCAAGATGCCAATGGCAAACAGATAAGTCGCGAGGTATATAAATACGACATCAACGGCGAGAAAAAAGAGGAATGGAAATATAATGAACTGAATACCTTAGAAGCCAAGCAAATCTACACGATAGACAGCAAAGGATTTAGAACAGAACGAAAAACCATAGACGCACAAGGCAAAACCATTCAAATAAAGAAATACATCTATGGGAATTAATAGTTTATTAGATACTATCACAAAGGAAATAGCAGGGTTTGAGTCTATCACACTGGCGGAAATGGACAAGGTAAAGCTGATGGATAGGGTAGATGTAAAATACGTCATTCCACTTTGGTTACTACCAGAGCTATTAAAAGAAGCCCGTGAACATTACAAAGTAGTGGTGGTCAACCATGAGCGTATTTGTGCGTATGAAACCCAATATTTTGATGAAGATAACCAGATGGCACTATATCATCAGCACCAAACGGGTAGTTTGAATCGCTATAAAGTTCGTACACGCAATTATGTGGGGTCTGATTTACAGTTTTTTGAGATAAAATTTAAAAACAATAAAGGCAGGACCCTGAAAAAAAGGATAAGAACAACTGAGTATGATAAACCGATGATTGATGAAGATAATGAGCGTGATTTCCTTGAAAAACATTCTCCTTTCCACCCCAACGATTTAAAGGGCGTGCTTTGGGTGTTTTATAGGCGAATCACGCTTGTTAGCAAACATCATCTGGAAAGGCTGACGATAGATTTAGAGCTCTGTTTCAAGAACGACGACAAAGAAAAGGCGTACCCTACGATTGTGATTGCGGAGGTAAAACAACAGAAAAAGGGCGCTTCGCACTTTATCGAACTCATGAAAAAATACCACATCCGCGAAGGCTCTATCAGTAAATATTGCTTTGGCATTATCAGCTTGATAGAGGGCGTAAAATACAATCGTTTCAAACCACATTTACTAAAAATCACTAAATTAATCAGACAACATGATGCTCTTGCAGGACATAGCTAGTACCGATACTTTACAGAATATTCAAGGGGCTGGGTTTGAATTATTGGACAAACTATCACCCAAGTTTTTTTTACGACTAACCATTGATTTAATTGCTACTACCATCTTGGTAAGGCTTATTTATTACAGAACCTACCACAAAACAGAGCAGTTTTTCACTTTTTTTACCTTCAACCTTACCATTTTTCTCATTACCAATTTATTGAATAATGTAGAGATGTCTATGGGGGCTGCCTTTGGGTTATTTGCTGTTTTTTCAATGCTTCGCTATCGTACAGAAAGTATCTCTACCCGTGATATGACCTACCTCTTTTTGGTAATCGCCATTGGTTTACTATCGGCAGTAAGCAAAGGAGGGTGGGATGAGCTTTCGGTATTGAATGGCATTTTGTTAATCACAACCAGTGTATTGGAAAGTAAATGGTTTGTCAAAAAAGAACACTCAAAATCAATCATTTATGAACGAATAGAGTTGATTCACGTCAATAGACGTCAGGAGTTGTTAGAAGATTTACAAAACAGAACTGGGCTAAATGTGCAACGAGTTGAGATAGAATCAATTGATTTTTTGAGAGATGCCACTCGTATGATTATTTACTATTTTGACTAAACTAACCATGAAAAATACACGGCTATATATACTTTGTCTTTGCTTGATGAGTACTTTGATGCATGGACAAAGCACCAAAGATTATAATGATTTTCAGACTTGGTACGGAGCGTCGATTAAACTTGATTTACCCAAAAGATGGTCGGTATCAGGGCAATATCGTATGCGTTTGGCGGATGATGCGAGTAATTATAAGGGGTCGTATGTGTACGGACAACTAGATAAACGCCTGAGCAATACCTTTGAAATAACGAGTAGTTATCGCTTAGCGATGGTCGACAAAGGCACGTATCATCGCTATGCTTTGGGGATTGAGGCGCAAAAAGAAATAGGTAGGTTTAGGGCTTCTATCAGACCGATGATACAGTATCAAAAACAATATTTTGTGGGCGACGACGAGCAGTCGGATACGGATGCTTTTCTACGGACACGCTTTACGGGCAAGTACAAACTTACTAGGAGATTGGATGTGTATGCTTATACAGAACCTTTTGTAGAGCTTGATAATAGCTTGGCTTTTGATAGATTTCGTAATTCGGCAGGGTTGAAATATGAGGTAAATAAGAGTTTTAAAGTGAACTTATACTATTTGTGGGTACCTGATTATTCACATAAACAATTAAGAACGAACAATATTGCGGGACTTGATTTAGAGTTTACGCTAAAGCCTTGGAAAAAGAAAAAGCGGATTATTAGTGTGGATGAATAAATGTCTGGAATCGTAATTTGGTAATCGTTGGGAATGCGGACATATTGCACTCGACCATTATCGTCGGGAATGCGGACATATGCAATATGTCCCTACTTTTTAACGTGTAAAATAATGGTAGGGCTTAATTGGATTAAGCCTATCACCTCCACACTACACGAAAATACCAAGTATATTTCGCCCTATTGTAAATGATGTTAATGGTATTATCCATATTTTCAATAGTATAACCAGACGTAGCAACTACATTTGTTTTCAGACTGGAGGTAGCATCGGAGGAGCTTAGTATTTTTTGAGCCATACGGTCAACCTCTTCTTTAATGAGTGTTTTATTGGCTATTATCGTCACCTCCTTTAGTTCCCGTGCTTCGGGAATAAGTAGCAACATATCAAAATCAGTTTGACCAGTTTCGTTAGGGCTAATAGTAATATGCCTAGCAACATGACCAACACAATTCACCATGAGCGAATCATTACCTTCATGAAGGTTGTGTAGGATAAATCTTCCCTCAGTATCACTCGTTTGCAGGCTGCCTGCCTTATCTTGTAGGTTCTTGAGCGTAACTCTTACAAAAGCTACGTGCTTGCCAGTTGTTGAATCCATGACAAAGCCTTTGGTAGCATAAGGCGTTTTGGGGGAAGACTGTGAGAAAACAGGATAAAAAGTAAAGAGACAAAAAATAAAAGTAAGGAGCTTTTTCATGACATGACTGAGGTTTGTGAAAATCATGTCCAATATTAAAGCGATGACTGACCCCAAAGTGGGAAATGTGTTGAATCCCTTAGAAAATGGGGTGAATTGCACCGTTTCGTAAAGCCTTGCCTGAGGAAATATTACCGACAAGGCTTTACTGTTAGTATTTAACCCCACAGCAGGTGCAAAACGCTAAAGGTTTTTAATTTTGATATTTCTAAATGATATTCCTTTCGACCAATCCTGTAAAGCGATACTCCCTTTGGTAGATTTACTAAATTGAGGGAAATACTTAAATCCACTTTTGGCCACTAGTGCTTTCCATTCTTTAGCATTAAGGTTTTGTTCAGCAGTTAGTATGCCATTTAGATAAAACTGAACCTGACCATTTACTTGTTTAATAATAGACTGGTTCCATTCGCTAGCAGGTTTGGTTGGTGCTACATTCTTTTGGGGATAAAAACCATACAAACAGCCAGAACGTTTTTTGGGGCTTATTGCAAAGTCTGGATGAGATTCCTCTAACAATTGATATTCTGGCCCCGAAGCCCAAGCCGTTGGAATAGTTTCTTTTTCAATGACATTGAAAAAAACACCACTGTTACCCCCTTCGCTTATTTTCCATTCAAATTTTAGCTCAAAATTCTGGAAAACCTTATCTGAAACCAAATCGCCATGTTCGACCTTAAAGGTATCTGGTTTACAGTATAACTCGTCGTTCTGGATAATCCATGCCGATGGAATTTTCCCTTTATTGTAAATATGCCACCCATTGGTGGTTTTACCATCAAATAGTAAAATCCAACCATCTTTTTTCTCTTGTTCTGTCAAGATATTATTTTCTTGGATGGTAAATGAAGACAGCACAACTGCTGTTAAACTTAACATAACTGCCAACTTGATTAATACATTTTTCATAAGTTTTTTGATTGTTCTTGGAATTGGGGATAAAAGTTAACTCATATTCATTATCAGCACTTCACGCGTAAACAGCCTTACTGCGGCTATAAATATTTCATGCAAAAAAGCTAAGTACTCAGCAAAACATATTGTAATTATAGGCAAATTTACACGATATTGAACGCTGTACTATATGGTTGAAATTTGTATAATAATGTATTTAAAGATGCAGTCGCTTGGCTTGTTGTTCACGCACGTTCCGTTGGAGATAATTCCAACGAAGGCGGAATTATTCATTAATGTTATTCTTTCGAAAATGATTAAATACTATTAACCACTTCAATTTTCTATCTTTGATAATCAAAATCTATAAACTAATTGGTATTTGATAGTAGTTTCATGAAGATTTGTTTATAACAATATCTCTAACTAAATATTTAGAGTTTTACTATAAAAGAAAAATATGTGGAATATCGCAGAGTTTCCTCCTAAAATAGACATAGAAACTAAAGACGTTTTAAAGATGGTAAATAAAGCACGCACAGCTTTAGCAGAACTAAAGGGTGTAGCAGAATCAATACCAAATCAATATTTATTACTCAACACCTTGGTTTTACAGGAAGCGAAAGACAGTTCTGCTATTGAAAATATTATAACCACTCATGATGAATTATTCAAGGCAGAGCTCAATATTGAAGGAGTTCAGTTTCTTGCTGCCAAAGAAGTACAAAATTATGCAATTGCCCTTAAAAGAGGTTATGAATTAGTTAAGGAAAGTACATTGTTAACGAATAGGACTATTCTTGAAATTCAGGAAAATTTAGAAAGGAATAAAGCAGGTTTTAGAAAAGTGTCAGGAACAAGTCTTAAAAACAACTTTGGTCAGGTTGTGTATGAGCCCCCACAAAAAAATGATGAAATTGTGTCGTTGATGAATTCCCTTGAAAGATTCATTAATGATGATGAAATATCCGATTTAGATGATTTGATTAAAATGGCACTTATTCATTTTCAATTTGAGAGCATCCATCCATTTTACGATGGGAACGGTCGTACTGGTAGAATTATGAATGTATTATATTTACAGAAACAACGATTAATTAATTTGCCCATTCTGTATTTAAGCCGTTATATTAACCAAAATAAATCCGACTATTACAGGCTTATTCAAAATGTCCGTGACCATGAAAATTGGATTGATTGGGTAAAATTTATGCTCATTGCTATTGAGAAAACGTCTATACAAAGTATAAGTATTGTAAAAGACTTACGTCAATTAATGCAGGTTTATAAGGAAAAGATTAGAACTGAATTACCTAAAATTTACAGCCAAGATTTATTGAATAATCTCTTTAAACATCCATATACCAAAATAGAATTTATTCAAGAAGATTTACAAGTAGGAAGAATCACTGCAACAAAGTATTTAGACCAATTAGTCCAGATTGGGTTACTTACTAAATACAAGATTGGAAAAAATAATTATTATGTAAACCATACTCTTATTACACTTTTCTCTCAAGATTATACAATTCAATAAAATTGTAGTTTTATATACATGATTATACAGATATGTATACGAAAAGGCCATTTTATATACATGAGTATACAGATATGTATACAAAAAGATGGTTTTGTATGCATAAGTGTGGTAATAGGAAGACTAAAAAATGGCTTAGAGATTAATCCCTTCACCAGAGATACCCATTGTAGTCTTATACATTCCTATTGTAAATAAACTAAAAACATTACTTTTGTTACTGGAATTCCTAAACACTTAACTAAGTAAAACAATCTAACGATAATGTCGAATATTAGAACATTAAAGCCTCGCAAAAGAATAGCCCTGATTGCACACGATAATAAAAAAGCTGAATTGATTGAATGGGTGTATTATAACAGAGGCGTATTATCAAGACACGAATTATATGCTACAGGCACTACGGGCAGACTGGTGGAAGAGTCTATCGACCGACCTGTCGCTAAACTATTGAGTGGGCCTCTGGGTGGCGACCAACAAATTGGGGCTTTGGTGGCCGAAGGCGTCATAGATTTGATTATTTTCTTCTGGGATCCTATGTCGTCGCAACCGCACGACCCTGATATTAAAGCATTACTTCGCCTCGGAGTAGTTTGGAATATCCCGATGGCTTGCAACCGTGCTACGGCTGATTTTATGATGACTTCCCCATTGATGAATGGTGAGTACGAATCAAGACTGACAGATTATTCTGTTTATTTGGGGAGAAAAGTATAGTTGTTTGATTTGAAAATTTGGTGATTTGAAGATTTGAAAATGGAAAACAATCTCACTCGCAATTAATCTTTTCTATTAGCCGGTGACTTAAGTCACCGGCTAATAGAAAGAAATAAAATTAAACAGATTAGACAACTTTTCAAAAGTTGTCTAATCTTAATCATTTTCAAATCTTCAAATTCTCAAATCTTCAAATCAATACAATACATCGCCTTTATCTTCTCAATCAACACATCATTGATTTTTTGATAGCTTTCTACCGTCCAGCCAGCGATATGTGGGGTTAATATTACATTTTTCAACTGAAACAATTGGTCATACTGACTTTCCTGTTCGGCAGAAAGTTGTTTCATCTTTTCATTTTCTAGTACATCTAAACAAGCCCCTCTTAGTTTCCCATTTTGTAAATGTTTCAATACCGAAGCCACCGAGGCTACTTCTCCTCGCGAGGTATTAATCAGGAAAATATTCTTCTTGAATTTTGCCAAATAGTCGTCATTTATCAACATTTTGGTAGAAGGATTCAATGGCACGTGCAGCGAAAGTACATCCGCTTTTTCAAAGATTTCGTCCATTTCGACTTCCTTTACCAAGTTTGACGAAAAGCCTGTTTTATAACGATCATACGCCAGTACCTCTACGCCAAAGCCTATCAATCGTTCAGAAAGCGTCTTACCCATGTTGCCATAGCCAATAATGCCCACCGTCATGCCTTTTAGCTCGATACCACGGTTGGCTTCACGGAGCCAAATTTTCTGCCGTACTTCCGCATCTGCCCAATTGATTTTATTGAATAAGCTCAACAGCATACCCAATGTATGCTCCGCTACGGCATCAGAATTCCCTTCGTTGGCGGCAAATAATTTAATGCCCAATTGCTCTACTGCTTCGATGTCTATCAAATCCAGTCCAGCCCCTGCTCTTCCGATAAACGCTAATTTTTGGTTATGGCTTAAAAATTCTTTGTCTATTTTGGTTTTACTTCTAATCAATAAACCTTCATAATCTTTGATGATATTCAACAATTCAGGTCGTTGAATATTGGGTTGGTAGTCGGGTAAAAAACCTAATTCTTCCAGCATCGTCAGGATGCTTGGGTGCATATCATCCGCTATTAAAACTTTCTTCTTCATAATTGTTGCTCGAACCGATCATTAATTCCGCTCTCTTCGGTAAGAGTGTTACTAAAAAAACCTGCCACAGAGGTGACAGGTTCATTTTTCTGTTTACAAATTTAACAGATTAATACTTTACAGAAAAATTAGCGCTTAAAACTTTAACTTTTTCAAGTTGTTCAAGCCGATTTCGATACCCTCCATTGGTGTACGTTTGTAGTTTTCTAATTCTACCACAAAGTATTTCGTTCCTGCAATTTTAGCTGCATTGAAGATTTCTTGGAAGTTAATATCGCCTTCGCCTACTTCTACGGTCACGTTTTTAACTGGATCGTGGTCTTTTACGTGGAAATGTGTAAATCTACCTGGGTGTTTTTTGAACCATTCTACTGGTTTTTCACCACCTACTACTACCCAGTATAAATCCATTTCGAATGTCACCAAGTTTTTGTCGGTATTATCCAAAAGCGTTGTATAAAGTTGTTCGCCGTTATACTTCTTGAATTCAAAATCATGGTTGTGGTATCCGAATTTCACACCTGACGCCTTGCAATATTCACCTGCTTTGTTGAAAGTTTCAGCCATTTGCTTCCCAATCAAACGGTCTGGGTCTGACATATACGGAGCAATCACGTATTTCTGTCCAACCTTGATAGCATCTTCTACCAATTTCTTGAAATCATCCGAAAGCTGTCCGTTTGCATAGTCTTTTGAAGTAACCATAGCGTGTGCAGACGGCATCTTCAAGCCATTGTCAGCCAATGTTTTAGCATAGTCATCAGGCGTTAACCCAAAGAATTTCCCGCCTGAATATCCAAAGCCTTCTACTTCTTTATACCCCATTTTAGCAATTTTAGCTAACGTACCTTTGGCATCTACTTTGATGGCATCACGCACAGAATACAACTGTACGCCAATATGACGAGCCTCTTTTTTAGCTGCCCATAAATCATTAGTTAGAAGCGTTGCTCCTGCAGTAGCTATCAAGCTATTTTTCAAAAAGTCACGACGTGATTGTTGTTCGATTGACATTGTTAATTAAGGTTGAATTTAGATTGAATAATATTGTTGAAACCTTGTATTTTGTTTCTTTACCCATAAAGAGAAAGCAAGGTTCTTTTGAGAATTAATGCTTAATCCCTAGCGAGGGACTTAAGTCCTATTGATTACCCACATCTTTTAAAAAGTTGAAATGGAAATGTTATTATTGATTAAATTAGCTTAAATGTACATAAATAATCTTTAAAACCAAGCGTTGAATCTCTTATCCCTAGCGAGGGACTTAAGTCCCTCGCTAGGGATAAAAACCTTGATTATCAGTTATTTATATACTTGGTGGTAATCAGTAGGACTTAAGTCCCTCACTAGGGATACGTAATTAATCCTAATAGCTTTTCTAAAGAGAACTGAAGCATTTAAACCTCTCCCTAAAGATAAGTTTAGTTTACCTGCTCGCTAACCGCCACTACCTCTTTTCTATTCCGTATTACATCAATAGCCGTAAAGATGGCTTCCAGCATTGATGTTTCTTTGGCTATATTTTTACCTGCTATATCATAGGCCGTACCGTGGTCGGGTGAAGTACGTACTACCGACAAGCCCGCTGTAAAGTTAACGCCATTTTCAAATGAAATATATTTGAAAGGTATCAACCCTTGGTCGTGATACATCGCCAAAACGGCATCATACTGTTTGAATTGAGCATTTCCAAAGAATCCATCCGCAGGAAAAGGACCAAAAGCCAAGCTTCCTTTTTTTCTAAATTGCTCCAGCACTGGGCTAATTACCTCTTTTTCTTCATTGCCCAATAGCCCGTCTTCACCCGCATGTGGGTTTAGTCCCAATACAGCGATTTTAGGTTTCTGAATGCCAAAATCTTCTATCAAAGACGTAAACATCAGGTTGAGTTTCTGCGTAATTTTTTCTTGTGTAATCGCTCCGCGCACTCTCCCTAAAGGAATATGCCCTGTTACAACGCCTACACGTAGGACATCCGACACCAAAAACATCAAAGAATCTTTAGCTTCAAACGCTTCGGTGAAATATTCAGTATGTCCGGGGAATTTAAATTCTGCTGATTGAATATTATTTTTATTGATAGGAGCCGTCACGATAGCATGAATATGCCCAGCCTTCAAATCTTCCGTAGCTTTTTGTAAGCAAGCCAAAGCAGCAGCACCAGCCTCTGGCGTTACTTTTCCAGGGGTCACTTCGGTTTGTTTGTCATCCCAACACGTAATTACGTTGGTAAATTTCGGATTGATTTGGTCGATACTCGGGATACTGTGTAGCGCCCAATCTTTTAAATCTAACGCTTTTCGGTAATAAGTAAATACTCTTTGTGAACCATAAATAACAGGCGTACACATCTTCAAGATACGGTTGCTAGTCAATGCTTTCAAAATTACCTCAGGACCTATCCCATTATAATCTCCTAAAGTTATTCCTATGATTGGTTTTTGTTGTTCCATTGTTTTTGTAAAGTAGATGGGCTTTTCTTAGAAAATAACATTTCCCCCATGCTGTAAATTAGAACTGCAAGTTATCTTAAAAGTAGTGGAAATAAAAACAGGGGCATAGAAATTAAAAATTGGCTTTAGGCAAGAGGCTGTAGGCGGTCGGTCATCGGATTTCGGTTTTCAGATTAGGGATATAGGTGTCGGTTATCAGATTTCGGTTTTCTGTTGTAGGGAAAAAAACTCACCTAGCTCCTCGAAGTCTCCGACTTCGTGGGTCGGATAAATGACAATCTCAGATTGTCAAGCGGAGAAATACAAAACAAACAGTAGTAGTACGAGTTTTCAACTCGTACATTATTTCACGAGTTGAAAACTCGTGAAACATCCTTGACCTTATTAAATGCAGACTAATGGGGAGGGGAAAAGCCGAAGTCCGTAAGCCGACGACCGAAAGCCCTAATCCTAAAACTCCAACGTCAACTGTTTCCCCACCATCTCGTCGGCAGATGCTAGGTTAGATAAAGAGATGCCTAACAGGCGTACACCCTTTGGAACTGGATATAATTGTTCTAATAATTCAAAGGCTATTTTTTCAAAAAAGGCACTGTCAAAAATAGGAGAGAGCGTCGTCCTACTTCGTGTAATAATCTGAAAATCATTGAATTTTACCTTTAAGTTTACCGTTCTGCCATAGACATGCGTACGGTCGCAGTATTTCCATACGTCGTCGATAATGGGTTTTAGTCCCGCTTCTAATTCAACGTTGGTTTCTAAATCTCTCCAAAAGGTATTTTCTGACCCCACCGATTTCCTGATTCTTTCAGGATTCACGGGGCGGTTGTCTATCGCACGGGCGATGTTATAATAATATTTCCCTGCCTTCCCAAAGTGTTTGGTCAGAAAAGCTTCGTCGTATTGGCGTAAATCCAGTCCCGTAAAAATATTCATTTTGTTCATTTTATCAGCCGTTACCTTGCCAATGCCATGAAAACAATATACTTCTAATTGCTCTACAAACTTTTCGCCATGCTTAGGTTTTATTATAAACAGCCCATCAGGCTTTTTATAGTCGGATGCCAATTTGGCTAAGAATTTATTATACGACACCCCTGCGGAGGCCGTCAGTTGTGTTTTCTCCTTGATTTTTGCCCTAATTTCTATGGCTATTTCTGTGGCAGATTCCATACCTTTTAGGTTTTCGGTAACATCTAAATAAGCTTCGTCTAGCGACAGGGGTTCTATCAGATGGGTATATTCCGCAAAAATCTCTCTGATTTGTTTGGAGACAGTCTTATAGCTTTCAAAACGGGGTTTGACAAAAATCAAATTCGGACATTTTCGTGCTGCCATCATCGACGACATCGCCGAACGTACACCAAACTTACGAGCTTCATAACTGGCTGCTGCCACCACGCCACGCTCACGCGAGCCTCCCACTGCAACGGGTTTTCCACGCAAGGCAGGGTTGTCTCTTTGCTCTACAGAAGCATAGAAGGCATCCATATCAATATGAATTATTTTTCGTATGTTTGTTTCGGGCATTGGATGAAAGACTTTAAGACACTAGACTATAAGACGCTAGACACAAGACTTTGAATATTTATTTTTGGACTTGAAGACACTAGACACAAGATTTTGAATATTTATTTTTGGACTTTAATACACTAGACACAAGACTTTGAATATTTATTTTTGGACTTTAAGACACTAGACACAAGACTTTGAATATTTATTTTTGGACTTTAAGACACTAGACACAAGATTTTGAATATTTATTTTTGGACTTGAAGGTGTTAGAGGTAAGATAGAAGACGCTAAACTTTGAACTTAACAAATCACTAACTCACTCATTCACAACTAAAAACTCACTAACTCGCAACTAAAAAAATCACTCAATCACAACTCACTCATTCACAATTAAACCACATGTCTCTCGACCAATTACTTAAACAAGATTTCAGTCCAGAATTCCAATTCCAAGCCTCTAGAAGTGGCGGAGCTGGTGGACAGAATGTTAATAAGGTATCTACCAAGATAGAACTCCGATTCAATATAATCAATTCCGTTTTATTAGACGAAATTCAGAAAAATACGCTTCAAGAAAAACTTAAAAACCAAATTAATGCTGAGGGTGAACTAATCATTGTTTCGCAAGAAGAACGTACTCAACTACGAAACAAACATTTGGCGATTAAAAAGTTTATGGATATACTGAAAAAGGCATTATTTGTTCCCAAAAAACGGAAAGCCAGCCAACCTACTTTGGCTTCAAAAATGGATAGACTCAAAACCAAAAAAATCGCCTCTATCAAAAAAGTGAATAGAAGAGGGATTTCTTTTGAGGAATAGTTTTTTGTTTGTGGACTTTAGGATTATTAGACTTTAGGACTTTAGGGTTTTTAGACTTTAGGATTATTAGACTTTAGGACTTTAAGATACTAGACGTAAGACTCAAGACACAAGATTTATTTGGTTGTAGGACTTTTGGAAATTAGACTTTAGGACTTTAGGACTTTAAGATACTAGACGTAAGACTCAAGACACAAGATTTATTTGGTTGTAGGACTTTTGGATTTTTAGACTTTAGGACTTTAAGATACTAGACGTAAGACTCAAGACACAAGATTTATTGTTTAAGGACTTGACACCGAAGGCAGATAGCCGAAATCTGACATCCGATAGCTTAAAGCTTAATGCCTAATGCTTACAGCTTTAAAGATAAATCCCTATTTTTGCACCTTAAAACAGACACAAATGCTTACTCCAAAATCACAAGGATACTTTTTTCCTGCCGAATGGCATCCACACGTAGCAACTTGGCTTACTTTTCCGCACAACGACCACTCTTGGCAAGGTGACAAACTAGCCAAAATGTACCCACAATATTTTAATTTTATCAAGGCGATTGCTAAAGGTGAAAAGGTTTGCTTGAATGTAAACGACGAAACCCTTAAATCGTTTATTTTGAATGAATTACCGAAATACGATATTGAACTTTCGCAAATAGAAATATTAGTAAACCCCACCAATGATGCTTGGTGCAGAGACCACGGTCCTGCGTTTTTGATAAACCCCGAAACCAAACAACGCATGATTGTGAATTGGGGATACAACGCTTGGGGCGGAAAATATCCTCCATTTGATGATGATAACAATTTGCCTACCAAAATTGCCGAATATCGTGGCTTGAATAGCGTAACACCGGGTATTATTATGGAAGGCGGGTCGGTAGAATTTAACGGAGCAGGCACAGTACTTACCAGTCGTTCATGTTTATTGAACCCCAATAGAAACCCACACCTTACACAAGCTCAGATAGAACAATACCTTTGTGATTTCTACGGACAAGAACAGGTGTTATGGGTAAATGATGGCATAGTAGGGGATGATACCGACGGTCATGTGGATGATACCGTTCGTTTTGTCAATGCCGATACCGTAGTTGCGGCTGTTGAATACGATAAAAATGATGATAACTACGAAGTATTGAACGATAATTTGGAGTTGTTAAAACAGATGCGTTTGGTAACCGGCAAACAACTGAATGTTGTAGAATTACCAATGCCCTCAGCAGTAGTGATTGATGAGTTCAGAACACCAGGCTCGTATGCTAACTTCTTGATAACCAATGCTGGCGTAATCGTGCCGACGTACCAATGCAAAAACGATGAGGTAGCGTTAGATATTCTCTCAGGACTTTTTACAGACCGCCCAGTAATTGGTTTAGATGCGACTGACATTATTTGGGGACAAGGCAGTTTTCACTGTTTGTCTCAGCAAGAACCAGCGGTTTAAACATCGGTAGGGACGAATTGCATTCGTCCTTTTCGTCGTCCTATTATTCGTTCGTCAAAAGGTCGTATGCAATACGACCCTACATTTTTTGTGAATTTAAGTCTATCACTAATTAATAAACGCTACAAAATTTACTAACTGCTTGTTCTTCAAAAATCATTGTTTCTCTACAGAAACATAATCCTGATAAAGGCAGCGTAAGCTATTAAACCATGAAAAAAACACTATTACTCTTTACGCTTATTGCTGGTTTTACACAATCAATAAAAGCACAAACGCAAACAGCAATAATCTCTATCCCAACGCCTGTGCACCAGTTTATGCTCATCAACATAGACCCCATGTCTGTTTCAATGGGTTATGGAGGAATGGCTCTTTTTACCGACGAAACAGCTACCTATCTCAACCCTGCCATGTTGGTACATTCGCCTAATAGAAGCGGTTTCTTTTTAACAGGGTCGAAGTTGCTACCTAAATTTATAGATGATATGTATCTCGTGAGAGGAGGTGGGTATTATCATTTGAATGAAAAAAGTGCATTATCAAGCAATTTGACGTTATTTAAACAACCCATTACCACTATAAGTAATATAGGGGTTCCTACGACATCTTCATCTATAAATTGGGGATGGGGAGTCAATTATACAAGACGCTTATCAAAACAAATATCAATGGCCGTGGGAGCAAAGTATTTACATGGTGATGTAACTACATCACCTGCTAATATTGACAGAGTTTCTAGTAATAATGTTGCTTTTGACATCAGTTTAGCGCATGTTGATACCGAAGTCTTTAAAAAATTCACTTTCAATTACGGACTTAATATTGCCAATATTGGCGAAAAAGTTAATACAGGTAACAAACAGTATGCTTTTTTGCCGACCAATTTAAAATTAGGCATAGCACCAAGTTATAAGTTGGATGTTAAAAATAAAGTTGCCTTTACAATAGATGCCGATAAACTGTTGGTACCCACCCCAACTGGAAATCATAACAACGATTCGGCCTTATTGGGAATGCTCACTTCGCTTTCAGATGCCTCTGGCGGACTCAGCGAAGAGCTAAAGGAAATTACTTGGTCGTTGGGAATGCAGTACACCTATGATGATTTTTTATTTTTTAGGATGGGCAAGTTTCTTGAATCCAAAGACAAAGGCAATCGAAGCTTTACAACGTTGGGTGCTGGGGTTATGATTAATAAATTAGTAAACGTTGATGTAGCTTATTCAATTGACGATAACGGCAGAATAGGCAATACACTGATGCTATCATTAGGTTTTAATTTTTCTAGGATTGAAAAATGACGTATGACATACGATTCGTTATTGTCAATAATAACTCGTGTACCAACAATAATACATTCAATAAATAGCGTAGGGACGAATTGCATTCGTCCTTTTCGTAGTCCTATTATTCACCCGCCAAAAGGTCGTATGCCATACGACCCTACTGATATATCCTAGAACTCAGGTCTTCCATCATGTCGTAGTGAAACAATTTAAACTGGTCTATATCACTAAAAATGAATGATAAATTATTTTTAAAAATTTACTTACCAGCCCTAGAAAAAGCCTTAGCCAATGATGATGTTGACGAAGGATATGATGTATTGTTGCCGATGGATTATATTGAAGACCAAACAATACTATCAGAAATAGAAAAATATGACAAAGAACACTATGACAAGTTTTACCTATTTTTCGAATTAGTTTATGGTTATTTTGATGCAAAAGCACATTGTTTTGAAAGCGTAGGTCAATATACAGTGGCTGAATACAGAGAAAAATTGGTTAAGTCTTTGGAAATGTATAAGGTGATTCTCACAATTCCAGATAATCCAGAAGAATAAATCTGCTATTAACATTTGTAGTATATTTCAATACTCCCCGAATAGATAAAACAGATATAGTAAAAAGTAAATAAACGCCACCATACTTACTCAATCATGAGAAGCACAGATATTTTTGCCATACTAAGTATTTACCTTGTACTTTCGGTGGTAGTGATATGCGTATTAATTAATAGAAAAATTTATTATTTCTTCAAGATAGAACAAAGTCGTCAAAACAGAGAAAAGCCTACTGGCTTAAAAAGCTTCTTTTGGGAGCATAATTTAGACACCGTTGATAAAACAATCTATTTATTTACCTTCCCAAGACAAAATCCAGATGACAGTCCACTCACAATTATGTATATTAAAATACATGCTTGGGTTGCGCGAATATTAATATTCATCATCTTAACTGATGTTTTGCTGATGATTTTTTAAATCAAACCTTATTAATATAAAAAAATAAAAATACTTGTATCATAATTATTGCTCTAGCTGTTTCAAGTTGATAAATTTGAAATAACAAGAGATAGGAAAAGTAGGGACGAATTGCATTCGTCCTTTTCGTCGTCCTATTATTCGTTCGCCAAAAGGTCGTATGCCATACGACCCTACAGATTCAAACTAATTATAATAGCTATGTCAAGGCAAGTAAAAAAATCCATTATACTCTTCCTTTTATTAGTCCCTGCACTAGCGACAGCCCAAAAAAAAGAATCGGTACTTTGGGAAATAACAGGTAACAACCTCCCGTCGGCATCCTATCTATTTGGCACTTTCCATACAGTAAGTTTTCAATTGATAGACAGCTTCCCTAAGCTAAAAAGCATCATTAGCAATTGTAAATATGGTGTATTTGAAAAGGCTGAAAATGCCATTGGCAATGTCAGCCCAAAAGTATGATTATAAAACAGCGGCAAAAACTTTAGTATATTTAATTGAGACCAAAGTGAATGTTAATCGCCTGATAAACATTAAAACGTTGGACGAAGCCCTCTACAAAAAATCTATGCAGGCAGACATGCGGTTGAATGAAGAACCAAAGGAAGAATGGATTAGAGAAGGCACGATAAAAAGGAATCAAATTTGGCTTCCTAAGATTATCAGTAAAACCAAAGAAGGCTCTTGCTTCATTGCCGTAGGACTTGGGCATTTACAATATAAAACTGGGTTAATTGCATTACTACGAGGTAAAGGTTATAAGGTAACATCGATAAAACTTAATAAAATTAAATAATGGCTGATAGCCTAATTTACATTTTCGACTAGTACACTAAAAATGTATTTTTCTTCATTCTAAATATTTAAAGACGATACTATGAACTAAACATCAACGTTGATAGTCTTATCTTGACAAACTTATTGATAAATATTTTACCTTATAAAATGAAAGACTCTCAGTTATTCAGTCTAAACACTGATATTAAAAGTAAAGTTATGAGCCACATACTGGATAATATGCCAGTATCTATCTTTGTAGTCGATATTCAACAGCAACGAAATGTCTTTACTAATCAACAGTACCACAAAGTACTTGGTTATGATTTCGCTGAAGAATTAGACACACTCGGTGAAGATTGTATATTTAGAATAGCCCCTCCTGAAGATATTGAAAACTTGTATAAATTCCTTGATATTTTAGCCACTTCTGTTGAAGATAAGTATCATAATTTAATAGCTAGGTGTTATTGTAAGAATGGATCATTCAAATGGTTTAAATGCTATATTACTACCCTAGAAAGAGAAGAGTCTGGTTTTCCTAAGCTTGTTTTAGGGCTTGCTCACGAAATTACGGCACAGATGGACGCAAGGGAAGAGCATTTAGAACATATACGCAGTATAGAAAAGGTATCATTCTTGCTGTCACATGAGCTTCGGCATGAGCATAGTAAAATTCTAAGTGTAATAGATTTTTCAAAAGAAACCGACATGATAGAAGTCTTAGACCTCCAGTGGCTCGCCAATAATATCTACAACAGTGCCGAAAGTATTGACCTTTCCATCCGTAGTATTTCACAACAATTAAATGCCATAAAAGAAGGGTTTGTGTCTCTTAATACTGCTGAATTGTAAGACAAATTATCACGAAGTCTTAGGCTTCGTGATACTGAGGTGTAAATTAGCACAAAACTATAGATAAATAAAAGTAGGGACGAATGGCATTCGTCCACCATGCAGGTCCAATATCGTGAATAAACAATGGCACAATCGCATTAAACCAATAATCTCTGTAACCAACAAAAATTCCCACAAAATAATCATAACTTTAGCCATGCAAAACGAATTATATAAGCCTTAAAATATAATTGTTTGCTGATAACTAACTGATTATTATTCAATGTATTACCGACTATATCTTTGATGTAGGTAGGTGCGATTTTAAAATATGCTACTAACCGATATTACACTCCAAACATTACTATTACTCTGTTGTTTTGCTTTTTTGGCAGGTTTTATAGATGCCATCGTTGGGGGAGGAGGACTCATTCAACTCCCAGCCTTATTGATTTTCCTGCCACATTATGCCATTCCTACCATTATGGGTACGCATAAATTAGCCTCAGTGTCGGGTACGTTGGTGTCGGCATCGCAATATGTACGGAAGGTAAAGGTGGATTGGAAGGTAATTGTACCAGCAATAATAATTACCAGTTTGTTCGCTTTGATGGGAGCAAGGTTAGTAACCTCCTTAGATAAAAACTTACTCAAACCCATTATTCTGGTATTGTTAGTCCTTGTGTTGATTTATACCTTTCTGAAAAAAGATTTGGGCACCGACCATACCCCTAAATATGATGGTAAAAAGTTTTTGATAGGTGCCTTACTCACAGGAGCCATCCTTGGTTTTTATGATGGTTTTTTCGGGCCAGGCATGGGCAGTTTCTTGATTTTTGCCTTTGTTTCTATTTTTGGATTAGACTTCCTCCATGCTTCCGCCTATGCTAAAATACTGAATTGTGCTTCCAATATTCCAGCGATTATCTTCTTTATGTCGTCGGGCGATGTACTTTTTCAAGTAGCCATTCCACTAGGCATTGCCAATATTGCAGGCTCGATAATAGGGACAAGGCTAGCATTATTAAAGGGCAGTTCTTTTGTAAGGATTTTCTTTCTGATAGTAGTAACGGCCGTTATCGCCAGATTTGGCTATGATATTTGGAAGACAGCCTAAAGGAATATTCTTCATATTAAGGTAAATACTGTGCCATCCAGACATTAGCATACCCACAATTGGGGTCGTTAATTACATGTTTCAGTACTTTAAAATGATGTTCATTCAATAGCCTTGCATACTCATGCGAATCTAAAGACGCATGGAATAAGTTTTCGCCACCATTCATGCCCCAAGCTTCGCCATGTTCTGTGCCAGTAGTGAAAAGTAAAATTCCATTAGGATTTAGGTGCTTTTGAAAAAGGGCAAACATCAATGGTTGGTCAGTGGCAGGAAGATGAAAGAAGCTATGCCACGCAATGATGGCATCGAATTGCTTATCTATATCCAACAAACGCATATCTTGTAAAATAAATGTTGTGGATGGGAAATTAGCCTTAGCAATATCGAGTATCTTGCTACTGGCATCTACGCCAACAACATGTAGGTTTTTACTAATAAGATATTCCAGCATGGGCTTTCCTGTTCCGCAACCCACATCTAAAACAGTGCCTTCAACAGGCAGACGCTGTATTAAATCGTCGAGATAAAGTTTTTCTATTAAACGATCATCTTTATTTTCAGCAAACCATGTAGCTATTTTGTTGTAAACCTCATAAACGTTATTTCTTTCTCCTTGTTCCATAGTAATTGAGCGATTTAGCAAAGGACAGTATCAGTAGCACGAGTTTTCAACTCGTACATTATTCCACGAGTTGAAAACTCGTGCTACTGATACTGCCCTTTGCTACGACAAAGTCTCTAACTGACGAAAGATAGGAATCAGTGATTCCCCTTTTTCAGACAAGGTATATTCTACATGCAAAGGCTTTAGCTTGATAACCATTTTATCTAACAATCCTTGTTCTTCTAACTCTTTCAGGGCAACTGCTATCGACTGCTTGTTCGAACCTTCTATTTGGCGGAGTAGTGAATTGAAACGGACAGGTCCTTCGAGCGCTTGGCGGAATATTTGTGGCTTCCATTTACCAGTTAGTATTTTTAAAAGTCCTTCGGCAGGGCAATTATTCTCAGGCTCCATGATTGTTTTTTTTAGTAGTCAGCTTTTTCTGACTAATTGATTGGTGTCTATATTGTGTTCAACTTTACAGCGAAATTACAACTTTAAAAGATAAAGAGGGCTTTAAAAAGGTAAAAGACTGCAAAAAGCAATCTGAGTGCCATTTTAATAACAACATTTTTAGCAACAACAAACTATTGACCTAAGAAATGATTGAAAATAGTAATCCACTTTTGTGTGACATCGAAAAAGGGATTTGTGAAATGCCTCACACATACAATACCGACGAACATCAAGATATTACCTCTAAACCTAAAAAAACTGTTAAGATAATCTATTTCACTGATCCTATTTGTTCTTCGTGTTGGGGTATAGAGCCTCAATTACGAAAACTTAAACTCGAATACGGAACGGACATTGAAATTGAGTACCGTATGGGTGGACTGCTCCCTAATTGGAATTATTTTAATAGTGGAGGCATCGCAAAGCCCTCTGATGTGGCACACCACTGGGACGAAGTAAGCGAGTATTATGATATGCCTATCGACGGCGACGTCTGGCTAGAAGACCCACTACATTCATCTTTTCCGCCTTCGGTAGCTTTCAAGGCCGCTCAGCTACAGGATGAAGCGAAGGCTGTGTTGTTTATGAGGAGGATTAGAGAAATGGTTTTTCTAGAAAAGAAAAATATCACTAATTGGGCACATCTTAGCTTGGCTGCTAACGAGGTAGGTTTGGATAGTCAACTATTGAAACATGATTATGAAACCCAAGCCAAAGAGTTGTTTCAGGAAGATTTAGCGTTGGCTCAAAAACTAGGCGTAAGGGGCTTCCCGACGTTGTTTTTCTCGGATGGTTCACACCAGAAAACACAAACAGTATATGGTTTCAGACCTTATCAAGCTTTTGAAAATGCCATATTAAATACATTTCCGAAAGCCACACAATATCAATATGATGCTAGCTGGATTTACTTATTTAACAAGTATCCACGCCTGACGACCCGAGAATTTGCAGAATTAAGTGGCAATACGAAGTCTGACAGCGAAAAATTATTACAACAGCTAACGAGACAAGGCAAACTCAGTAGAACAGACATTAAGAACGGGACAATCTGGACTATCAACAAAGACCAAACCCCAACGACATAACCTAATTATGAAAAGATTGAAATAGTTGTACCCTTCATACGTGCTTCAGACCTTCACTGGTTTGAAGCACTTTTGCTTTTTACGCTCGTTACCAGAGCTTATCCAACCTACACACTTCGTCAAACAAAAATCTGTAGCACGAGTTTTCAACTCGTGTATTATTTACTTACGAGTTGAAAACTCGTACTACATTCATCCTTCAATCCTAAAGTCTTATACTGGTCGTAGCGTCCGCTACGACCCCAAAGAAAAAAGAGCATCACGCTCGAATATGAATGTTTATTTCTAACTCATAAAGCGAGCGTGACGCTCTTTACTATCTTAGGTCGTAGCCGATGCTACGACCAGTTTGGGACAGTCTCAGACTTCAACAAGTAGTATGAAAAGCATTTGTCAAAACGAAATTATTTAAATTGTTGTCTCTTATCTTTTACAAAATTGATCATCCAAGTTTTATTATAACCACCATACTCATCTGTTTTAAAAGCTCTTCTATCTATTTCTACCCATTTTTTTTCACCAACTAGTTTTTGATATAATATAACTTCAATGTTAGTATTGGGTGTTGGATAATGATAGATTGTATTATGGTCTGCTACACTTTCTGTCAGGTATTTTTTATCTATAAAGAAAGCAAAAGAATTGAAATCTTTTAAACGGTTCTTATCTTGGTGTATTAATCTTTCATTAGCGATATCTATTGCGGAGCCACCAAGTAAAGTATCCTTTGCAAATCTTTTCATGTTTTCAAGCTTCCACCCTTCATCTCCATTTTTATAAAACATATATACAAATCCAATTCCAAATGTGTTATGCTTAGTTAATTCAATACTATACCTAAAATGATAACTTCCTGTCAAACTCATATCGTTGCCCTCTATCGAAGAAAAATCGATAGGGGAATAAGTAATATGAGTTGGCTTGCGGAGGGTATCTGTATGCAGCAATGTGTCTTTTTGATGAGATACTACATCTGTTCGCTCATTCTTGGATTGATTGCATGCTATATTCAAGTGAAATAGAACAGCTAGCAAAAAGTAATTAAATTTCATAATTAGCGGATATTTTATTTACAATAAATATAAGTAGTTTCAAGTTAATAAACATTTGTTATTTGCAAGTAATAAAAGCAGTAGAAGTATCTACAATCCAATCGGGGAAGCCACTACTATTGGCTACTCTACTCTTTGAGTAAGCTTTTTGAACATCGTCAACACAAATATTCATCCGTTGATTTTGAGTAGCATCAAGATGTGCGATTTGTGTGCTACTGCTTATATCTAAAGTAGTTAGTTTATTGAAGATACAGTCTATATGCTGTAACATAGTAAGCCCCGAAGTATTGAGGGTTTCTAACTGACAGTCAATAGCAAGAATAACTTTTAGTTTTTTGTAGGCCCTTAAATCAAGTGTTTTTATAGCATTATAACTACAACCAAACAGTTCAAGGTTTAAATTGGTTGAAATATCTATTTGGGTTAGCCCATCATTTATACACACCAAGGTTATTAATTTTACATTCTTACTAACATCTATACCAGCTATTAGATTATTATTGCTAACATCTAGGGTCTCTAATGCGATATTCTTGCTAACATCCAACTTAGTAAGGCGACTACTGTGGCAGTTGAGTTCTATCAGCTTAGGATTGTTTTGAACATTCAGTTTTTCGATTGGGTTGTTCGAACATTCAAGCAAAACCATATTTGCAAAGGCTTCGATACCCGTAAAATCTTTGATGTTTTTATCCTCTAAATATAATTTTTCTATGAGAAGGGCATCTTCAAGACTCATCTGTCCATTCAATATACCATCGTTATCCATTTTAGCATCAATCAATGCCTTTTCAAAATTTTTATCTGGAATGGCTACTGTTGGCTTAATATCTGCATCTTTTTTACAGCCATAAATAAAAAATAGTAATACAGTGTAGGTAAATAATCTAGGGAGTAGTTTCATCGTGTTGTTTTTATGTAGGAAATATTAAGTTAGCAAGGTAGTGTATTTTATGAAAAATTGAAATGTTTTAATATTAAAGTTTACGCCTTGCTTAGCGTAGTGTTTCACTACGTCATCGTGTCAGGCGTTTGTAGGACGCAGTGGCTAGTAGTACACTGAATACATCATTTGTCAAAAATATAAAATGCGTTGTATTTTTGCATTGTAACATTGCAGTACTCACTACGAGTGAAACACTACGCCAAGCGTCGGTTATATACAATAAAGAAATAAATGAAATCTATAAAATTAATTTTCGTATTGAATATTCTCTTTTTTTTTGCTGGAAATGCACAAAAAAAACTTTCTACCTGTGAGGATGTGAGTCTTAAAGGCTACATTATCAATCAATACAAAGAAAGTGAAATAATAGCGTCAAAAAATACATCAATTCATATGATTGATTTCTACTATAAATCTTATTTTATTCCAATACAGAATAGTTTAATTAATGACAAAACCATTGATTCCTTAAATGTAATAAATTATAAAGAAGGATTGTATTTTTTCCCTAATGCAAATACGGATGAATTCATTAGTAAATTCTGTGGTAATTTAAAAAAAGAATCCAATTTTATAAGAGCTAAAAAAGGATTAAATTCCTTCTTTCAGATTGTGAATAGAAAGGATGAATTTTTATATAAATTTGAATACTATGAATGTGAGGCTATTAAAACTTCAATTCCCAACACAGCAATAAATTCTTTTCTACTAAACATTCCTTACAATAAAAATTATGATAATCTTATATGTTTCTTTATTTATAGAGATGTCATAAAAGAAGAAATTAAGGAAATTGCTAATGAGAAATTTTTAAAAGTCAAATAACACCTGCTGGTTCAAGTGTTAATCGAAGCGTCACTTGTAACTAGAAGGCAAACTAATCAATGAAGAATAGTCCGTTTTCCAAATATCAAGTTCGAATAATTTTCCTTTTTTATCTACATTCAAAGAAGCTATCACAGTCGTACCATCATCGTCGAAGAATAAATATTCACTAATTTTTCCTCCAAACTGACGTTCTTCGGGTATTATTCCTTCGGGGTATAAGGTAAGGCTTCCCATTCCTCCATCATTCATGGGTGATACTAACAACTTTTCTTCCCAATCATCAGAAATAGTTACAGAGGCTTTTGAAATCAAATGTGCTAAAAGCTTTTCTTCTTTAGGTAAGGCTTTCCTGATATTCATAGAATCGTGTATATATGTTTACAACAATTAGTGATTTTCATTTATCTGTACCACGAAGTCAGAGACTTCTGTAGTACGAGTTTTCAACTCGTATATTATTTACTCACGAGTTGGAAACTCGTGCTACTGATACGATAAATTTACTGCTACGCTTAAATCTAAATCCCTAAAAGTATTTATTAAACATACTTTCTGAAAAGTACTTAGGTCGGTAGTTTTGATGATTCTTTTTTTTACCAAGCCTTTATCCAATAATTGCTGTCGGCGAGTGCCTTTTAATAGGGGAGTGGCAGGGACGAACCATTCCGTACCGTCATAAAAAGCTAAACAGGCTATCGTACAGTCAGTTATCAGTCCATTTTGTACAATGATTACTTCGTCCGCATCTGGATATTGTTGTAGCAAATCGGTAAAAACCTGTCGATTGGCGTATTTATGGGAATAGTCTATCGTTGGGACATCTACCACCTGTAAATGCCTAATATCTTTAAAAATATAAGGAGCAAAAGTGATTTCCTGAATATTTTCTTCATACAATACCCTACAACGCACGGTGCCAGTGAGATAATCTGCTGGAATCTGGATGATGTCTTCTAGCTTTACTGCGGTATCTATTTGGAATAATGCCTTGCGAGAAGCATTAAATCGCTGATTATGATAGGCTATATGCTTAAATTTCCCGTCTTTGATTTGTATCGTCTCTAATAATTGCATAGCTTGTAAACATCTGTTCGTCAATCAACCTCAAAGATATGAAACATCTGAATGATTTATTGTTACTTGGTGACCCACGTTTGTATGAAATATCGAAACCTATCACCCATGACGAGCTACCACTTGTGAAAGAATGGGTAGCCGATTTGCATAATGTGATGGAGGAAATCAGGACAAAATACCATTTTGGTCGGGCTATTGCTGCGCCACAATTGGGGATTATGAAACGCCTGATTTATATGAACATCGATAAACCCATGGTGTTTATCAACCCTGTTTTTGAGAATGTCAGTGAAGAGATGTTTGAACTTTGGGATGATTGCATGAGTTTCCCCAACCTGTTGATAAAGGTAAAAAGACATAGGTCGCTAACGATAAATTATTTAAACGAAAATTGGCAGTTACAGACTTGGCACATGGAAGATGCCCTCTCTGAACTTTTACAACATGAATACGACCATCTGAATGGCGTTTTATGTACCATGAGAGCCGTGGATGACAAGGCTTATAAGTGGAGAGCTTAGGGAGTGTTGAGTTTTGAGTGCGGAGTGCGGAGTGATTTCTTGTCATTCCTCACTCAAAACTCAACATTCAAAACTCCACTCACTCTCCTCTCTCCTCGAAGTCTCTGACTTCGTGGCTCAGATAAGTGACAATCTGTGATTGTCAAGCGTAGAACAACATTACTTCTCAAAGTAATAGTTATAACAACTAGCATTTTACGTTCAGAGAACGTTTTTATCCATCGTTCGATTTGCCCTTCGGAACAAATCGAACAGCGAGACCTACTGATTACCCACATCTTTTAAAAAGTTGAAATGGAAATGTTATTATTGATTAAATTAGCTTAAATGTACATAAATAGTCTTTAAAACCAAGCGTTGAAGCCCTCATCTCTAGCGAGGGACTTAAGTCCCTCGCTAGAGATAATTACCTGATTATTAATAATTTACAAACTTATGGGTAATCAGTAGGATTTAAGTCCCTCGCTAAAGATAAACTATTGAAAAAAAGTACTAACTCCGCACTCAAAACTCATCACTCTTAAAGTGCTGGATAATCAATAAACCCTTCATCCCCAGCCGAATAGAACAAATCAGGATTAGCCGTTGCTAGTTCAGCACCTTGTTTTAAACGTTCTACCAAATCAGGATTAGCAATAAATGGACGACCTATCGCAATTAAATCTGCTATGCCCGACTCCAAATCAGCTTCCGCACGAGCAACATCATATCCGCCAGACAAAATAAGCGTGCCTTTGAATGCCGCACGAATATTATCGACCACCGTTTTAGAAACTGCTGGCGCTCCCATTGACGAATGGTCAACCAAGTGAGTATATACTACGCCTATTTCATTTAGTTTTTCTGCAATGTATTGATAATCAGTATCAATGGTATCAAAAAAGCCAACATCATTAAAAGCTCCATAAGGTGAAAGACGCACACCTACTTTTTCTTTACCGATAGCCTCCACCGTTTGAGCCGCTATTTCTAATAAAAACTTAGCGCGACCTGCAATATCACCACCATACTCATCTGTACGAAGATTAGATTTTGTATTGATAAACTGGTCAATCAAATAACCGTTTGCTCCGTGAATTTCTACGCCATCAAAACCTGCTTCAATAGCGTTTTTAGCTGCTTGAACATATTCCAAAATGGTCAATTTGATACCATCAATCGTCAGAGCCAAAGGCGTAGGTTGTGCTTGCATCCCCTCTGTGTCTGTCCACATTTGCCCAGCCGCCGCTACAGCCGATGGCGCTACGATGGTTGCTCCCTCAGGCATATTCGCAGGGTGTGCTATACGACCACAGTGCATCAATTGAATAAATATTTTTCCACCTTTTTCATGCACCGCACTGGTTACTGCTTTCCAACCTGCGATTTGCTCGGCCGAAAAAATCCCTGGAATACGGGCATACCCCAAGCCATTGGGCGATGGCGAAGTACCTTCTGTAATGATTAATCCTGCTGACGCACGTTGTGCATAATAAGTAACTACTGATGCGGTAGGAATGTTGCCGATAGCTCTAGAGCGAGTCATGGGTGCCATTACGATATGATTGGCTAATTCAATGTTGCCAAGTTTGGCAGAAGAGAATAATTGATAACTCATCGTTGTTTTTTTTAGATTGCTAATACATCGAAACTTTTCGATACGTTAACAAGTCAAAAACACCTAAGAAAGTTCCTGAAAAAAGGCTGAAAGTTTTTTGAAATTCTCGCGGTTCAAGGAAATTTTATGGAATTTTCCCTCTTTTTTAGATTCCACCAATTCGCTTTCAATCAATAGGGCGATATGGTGTGAACAGGTAGATTGAGAGAGACCAATCAATTCTTGAACATCACGACAACACATTTCTCCTTTTTGGGATAACTCCAACAGGATTTTTAGCCGATAACTATCAGCGATTGCACTGGTGCTTTTTTCAATAAATTGAGTGGTCTCCTGCATGTTTTATTAGTTTACTTCAGCCATAAAAATACCTGAAGTAGCATCTTGTTTGAACGATTTCATAATCCAACCGCCACCTACTACGTCGTCTCCTTCATAAAAAACCGCTGCTTGCCCAGGAGCAATTCCCGAAACAGCGTCATGAAAATGAGCCTTTATTTTGTTGCCTTCTTGCCAAATAGTAGCGGGCGTACCAGCATCTTTGTAGCGTACTTTGGTGATGGTTTCTATCGGATTATCGATAGAGGCATATTTTGATAAGTTCAATTGCCCTACTACCATGCCGTCTCTTTCCAAGTCTTTATCACGCCCCAACACTACTTCGTTGGTTTCTTTTCTGATTTCGGTCACAAAAGCTGGATAGCCCAAGGCGATGCCCAAGCCTTTGCGTTGACCGATGGTATAAAACGGGTAGCCTTCGTGTTTGCCCAATATTTTGCCGTCGGTATCCAAAAAATTACCGCCTTTTACCCTTTCTTCTAAGCCTTCTACTCTTCTTTTGATAAAACCACGGTAGTCGTTGTCAGGTACAAAACAGATTTCGTAGCTTTCAGATTTATTCACCAAATCCATGAACCCTCTTTCAGTAGCCATTTCTCTGATGCGTGCTTTGGTGAGGTGTCCTAAAGGCAATTTTGTACGTGCCAGACTTTCTTGCGAAACGCCCCAAAGTACATAGCTTTGGTCTTTCCAAGTATCAGCCCCTTTTGAAATGATATGTCTGCCGTTTTCTTCACGGATATTAGCATAGTGACCAGTAGCGATAAATTCGCAATCTAATTTATCGGCTCTACGCAAAAGTGCATCCCATTTGATGTGGGTATTACACATTACGCATGGGTTGGGTGTACGCCCTTCGATGTATTCGCCCGTAAAGTAATCAATGACGGCATCGCCAAATTCATTACGGATATCTAAAATATAATGTGGAAAACCGAGTGATACCGCCACGTTGCGGGCATCGTTGATAGAGTCAAGAGAACAGCAGCCTGTTTCTTTTTTGGTGCCACCCGACGAGGCATAGTCCCAAGTTTTCATCGTCATTCCAACTACTTCGTAGCCTTCTTCATGTAGCATAACTGCTGCTACCGAACTGTCGATACCGCCACTCATGGCGACTAATATTCTTCCGTGTTTGCTCATTGCACTGCTCAGGTTCAAGGCCTGACGTTTTAAGGGTTTATTTTTTAAGTGATTGGTAATTTAATTAGTAATTAGTGATTGGTAATTAGTGATTAGTTGTGCTTTGTGCTTGCCTAAAATAGGTTCTTCATCCTTGTTGGTCTAGGCGACCCAGTAAAAACACCAACAAAGGCTGAAAAATTCTAATCACTATTAACCAATCACTAATTACTATGTCACAAATTTACAATAATATTCAACATCATTTCTGATTTTTTGGTTCGGGATAGGAATTGTGAGTTAGTGATTGAGTGAGTTAGTGAATTGTGAATTGTGGTGTGTAGTCGCTGTAACCCGTGTTCTGTGGCACACAGAACACCATACTTGCCAATTTTGAATGATAAAATTATAGTTATGAATATTTTTTTGTAGTCTGTGTGCGACAGACCACGGGTTAGAAAGTTTAAACAGCTTCTATAATAAAAACTGATACAAATTGTTAGAATTAACAACAAATTGTTAATTTTGTACATAAAATATTGTGTACGAAACATATACTATTATGGAAAATACAACAAAAATTAGAAAGCCAATGCCTGAAGATTTTAAAAAGGCATTAGAAGAAAAAAAAGAGCTTATAAGAAAAGTAAGAGCAGGAGAGCTAGATTATTTAAAAGGGAATGTCATCAAAACGATATAATCCATATCAGATAAATATTTTAGAACAAACTCAGAATGGGTTTGTTTTTTATTTTAAAACAGCCCATGAAATAGAGTATATTGCTTCATTCAAAAAAGCGGATTATTATTTCACTGAAGACTGCCATCAACGGTTTAATGTCTATGATTTTACACTTATTAATCAACAAGACTTACAAAAGACAAAAGACTTTAGAATTAAGGATACGATTCATAAGATGATAGACTATTTTATGAAAGAAAATGGTCACGCCATTGTATATATATGCGATGGACTTGATGATAAAGCAGAAGCAAGACATAGGTTATTTCAATGGTGGTACGCATCATTTGCTACTGACGAATATCAAGCACATTTCAGAAAAATTGAGTTTGAAGGGTATGATAATTATGTAGGAATCTTATCATTAAAAGAAGATATGGGATTCGAGAGCTATGTAAATTGGTTAGAAATCGTTGGATAAAAAGCTTAGTACTCATATCAGGTATCCGAAAGCTAAACCGTGTTCTGTGGTACACAGAACACCATACTTGCCAATTTTGAATGATAAAAATCATTGATATGAATATTTTTTTTGTAGTCTGTGTGCGACAGACCACGGTTTAGATTACCCCATTGTGCAATAGGCTGAATGCAATTCAGCCCTACATTTATTCGCCGTTGATTTCTATGACAAAAACAAGGAAAAATTAGCGGAATTTTGCTCGCTTTGCTGGTCAATGTGACCCCGTAAAAATACCAACAAAGGCAGAAAAATATTGTTTATCCGTACACTAACATGTAATTTTGTCCCATCAGATATGCTGAAAAGGTATTGTATGCAGAAAAAAGTATTTTTTTAGGACAAACTCAAAACGGGTTTGTTTTTTATTTTAGATATTCTTCTTATTGAAGCAGTATTATTAAGGTCTAGTCCTTTCTATTAGCGGGTGACTTAAGTCACCCGCTAATAGAAAATGATTTTTTTCGCCCTTAATGGTCTAGGCGACCCCGTAATAGCTACAAAGACAAAAAGAATAAACCCCTTATCCCTAGCGAGGGACTTAAGTCCCTCGCTAGGGAGTAACACTAGAAAAGCGGTAAGGGAAAAGCTGTAATAAGGAACATAAACCGTGTTCTGTGGCACACAGAACACCATACTTGCCAATTTTGAATGATAAAAATCATTGATATGAATATTTTTTGTGTTCTGTGTGCCACAGACCACGGTTTATTCAAATCCAAATGCCCAAAGCAGATTGCTGAAAGCCGACGACCAAAAGCCGACAGCAATAATAAAAGCCATATAAAAATTATGCTTAAAACAACCGTAAAAGTATCAATGTTAAATAACCTCTCTGACGCACGCTATTGTGCAGGAATGGGAGTAGACCTGTTGGGTTTTTCGATGGATAAACTTGACTTTGACAAATATAAAGAAATGCGTGGCTGGTTGGCTGGCGTACAAGTAGTGGGCGAAACTGACACTAACGACGTAGCTAAAATCGCTGAATTGGCAGAAACCTTTCAGCCTGATTATCTACAAGTAAGTGCTTGGGAAAACTTAGCAGAGATTCAAAGAATAAACTTGCCTATCATCCTGAAAGTGGATTTTGCTACAGCAAACCTTCCTGCATTGTTTCAGACAACCAAAGGAATGGTTGAATACTTTTTATTAGAAAGTTCGGATGAGTTTGGCGTAATAGATGATGCCACCCTGAGTCAGATTGACGCATGGTCGTTTCAATACCCAATACTGTTAGGTTTTGGCGTAAAGGAATCAAACATAAATGACCTTTTAGAACAAACCCAACTGAAAGGATTTGCCCTAAAAGGTAATGACGAAATCAGACCAGGTTTTGGAGATTTCGACGAACTAATGAATATTCTTGAGCTACTTGAAACTGATGATTAGTTTTTCATAGGATATTTGTCATCTCTATGCGTACTTACTTTGAAAGATAGGTATACTCCCATACCTAATAACATGAATGATAGAATTGCTAGTGCCATAACGGTAGATATTTGATGTTAAGTTCAGGTTTATTTTCTTACATTAAGTACGTAAAAAAACTATGCCTTAGATTTAGATTTCGAGTAAAAATAGATGAAAACTATTGAAAGTCAGCAATTTCCCTTAGAATAGTGTCTATATTTTTATTAAACGGTAGTTCTGGACTTAACCAGTTGATTATTAGACCGTTGTTTTCCATCTTTCTAAAGTAGGTCATCTGTCGTTTGGCGAACTGATGGATGGCTACCTTTAGCTTCTCAAACATGGTTTGGTAGTCTGTTTCTCCATTGAGATATTGGGTGATAAACTTATATTCTAGTCCATAAAAAATCAGTTTTTCGGCTGGAATTCCCTTGGCTAATAGTGTTTGTACTTCTGCTATCATGCCGTTGGCTAAACGGTTTGTTAGGCGTTTGGTGATGCGTTCGCGTCGGAGTTCTACGCTTGGGTTGATGCCAAAAATAATGGCTTTTGGAACATTTTGGGGCGTAATTTTAAAATCAGGGTTGTTTTTCAGGAATAGATTAATCTCGATAGCCCTGATTAATCTCTTTTTTGTTGAAGTATCCGACTTCTCTGAATAGATACTTTTATGCGCTTCAAAAATGCTAAGTAGCTCTTCTATAGACTTTTCCAGTAATTTTTCTCTAGCGGGCAAGTCTATCGGAATCGCCGTAAATTCATAGCCTTTCAGTACGGCCTCTAAATACATCCCCGACCCTCCGCACAGAATCGGTGTTTTGCCTCGCTGCAAAATATCGTTGTAGGCTTGCTGAAAATCTTGTTGAAATTGATAAATATGATAGCTTTCGCCCGCATCGATAATATCGATAAGGTGATGTGGAATTTTTTTCCCTTGAATTTCAAATTCGTCCAAATCTTTACCCGTACCAATGTCCATTCCTCGATATACCTGTCGAGAATCCGCACTGATAATTTCACCATCAATGATATGAGCGAGCTGTACAGCCAAATGCGTTTTTCCACTAGCAGTTGGACCGAGTATGACGATTAGTGGAGGCATTAGTTGTGAGTGAGTGATTGAGTGAGTTAGTGAGTTGTGATTGAGTGAGTTGTGAGTTAGTGATTATGTTTAAAGGCTGTAAGCATTAAGCTATTGGTTGTCGGTATTTTAAGTCCTAACCTTTCCTATTAGCGGGTGACTTAAGTCCTACTGATTACCCATAAGTATTGATGTTATATATTTCTTTAATAGTTTGAAATTTTTGGAATCCTCTCCACAGTGTAACACATCCCAAGGGTCTGTT
>NZ_JAYFUL010000057.1:0-33722 GCF_034928825.1 Arcicella aquatica
TTTAGCAGAAACAAAATACAGAAAAACCCTGAAAATTGCCAATATTGACACTTTTTCGGGGTTATTTTATTTATAATGTATTGATAATCAAATAATTATATTACTAAAGGGAAGCCAAAGGACTATCAATTATATAAGATAATCCTTTAATTTTACGCTACTGTTTTAACACTTTAAATACAGCTTGTCTTCCATCTTTTTTAATTTGTAAAAAGTATGTTCCAGCACTAACTTTTGACATATCTATTCTTTTTTGTTCTCCTCTCAGTTTCTCTTCTTGGATAATTTTCCCAGAAAAATCTATTAATTGAATATCAAGCTCTTTATCATCGCCGACAATATTGATAATGTCAGTAGTGGGGTTTGGATAAACATTGATTCCTAGTTTTCCTAGTTCTTCCGTAGCAGTAATTAGTTCTAACTTTACTGTTGAAGGACTAAGAATAGTACCTGCTCCACAGACTTGATTATTTACTGAAAAAAGGCGATAGGAAGTATTAGCTATTGGGTTCACAGTTAAATTATACTCATTTACTGACGATGTAAGAGTTTTAGCATTAATTTCATCACTACCTAAAATAAAAGTAAAGGGAGGAGTTCCTGCAAATTTGATTTTAATTGATACTGGTTTATTACTCTCAAAATAATACGAACTTGTATCAAATCGTGCTGAAATTCCTTCTAAAATAGTCCATGGATACTTATTAGTTGTACTGGTTACATTAGAATCAGTGGCTATTACTCTGATATTATAACCAGTACTTGGCATGTAATCTTTTGGAATTTTTGCTACTAACGGGCTTGATATACCTGTAGTTTCAAGGCTCTTAAAAAGTTTCCCTTCATTATCGGATAATTGAACTGTAAATTTATTATTTGCAGAGAATGCTCCTAAAGTATAAAAATAAACATTGATACTCGAACCTGCACATATCGAAGTATTTGAATAATATTCATATAAGTTTACTTGTTTACTTGAGGGCGGATTTACAGTTATAGTAGCAGACCCACTAATTTTTCCTTCACCACAAGTATTTTTGATAGACTTTACAGTGAAAGTCTCTGTTTTAAGTGGTGTTAAATATATTGCAGGTTGATTATTATAAGAGCTTAGTTCAACAATTCCAGTTTTACCATTACTAAGTTCATAATTCACATAATCATAATAATAAGAATTATTACTAGGTTTATAGGTATCATTATTTCTTAAAATGAGGTAGGCTTCAGTACCAGGATTAATCGTTGAAGAACCTAATAAGGTCATGTCAAGTTTATTCACTAAAGTAATTGTTGTAATACTTTTAGTTTGAACTGGATTAGAGCTCTCCATTTGAATTTTATATGACCCTCTTTTCAAATTACTTCCGAATGTCATATTGTAAGCTCCATTCTTTGTACTTTTCAATAATTCCGTTTTAATATTGTTTTCATCAATTGCAAACACTTTAAAAACATTATCAGCCTCAAATTCTCCTTTTGAATCCAAATTGACATTTATTGTACTTCCAACACAAGTACTAATATTATTCATAGCTCCGAAATTCATTCCTATTACAGGCTTTATTATTACTTTCACACTACTTGAAACCTTACCTACCCCACATTCATTTAATGCTGAAGCTAAAGTATATGTTGTAGTTACTGCTGGAGCTTTATACTCTTGAATATAGTTATAATTGCTATAGCCTATTGTTTTGAAGTTTTTATCATCTTTAATAACATATCTTAAAGTACTACCATAAGAATAACTTTGAGTGGTGTTTGAATTGATATAAACCCCATTTCCAGCGTCTATTTCTGTTACAGTAGCCCCCCCATTAAATTGTAAAGCAAGATTGTTTGGTACAGTGACAAAATTTGCTGTAGCTACATCCGATTTAACACTATTGTCGTTGCTAACAATTCTAATATTATAATTGCCTGATTGCTGAAACTTATTTGGAAAACTTACTAAAACAGGGCTTTCTGTAATGCCTGTTTGAATTGTGGTATAAGAAGTATCAGAAGTATTGGCAATCTGTACAGAAAAAGTTGTTCCACTAGGTATTTGCCCTTTAATATTAAACGGGACTAAAACTTTATCTGTTAAACATTGGACATTGTTATTGTAGTTAGTGTTAATATTTAACATATTTTGAATTGAGTATGGAAGCACTGTCAAGGTAAAATCCTTACTTTTAACAGTCCCAATACCGCAAACATTACTAACAGATTTTATGCCAAAAGTTGTGGTTTTATATATGTTCATATTCATATACTCAGTACTAGTACTTGAAGAATAGGTTTCAATTATTCTAGAAGTGCCATCTTTAAATGTAACCAATTGGGTACCACCTCCATCAAGATTCAAGGTTACATTTATGTAAGTGCCTAGCGATAGGACTCCTGAAACATAAGAAAATAAACTTGCTGTTGGTTTTGCTCTTACTAACACTTTAAGTTGGTTACTATACAATAACGGATTACTAGCATAAATTCTAATATAATACTCTCCATTTGGTAAATCTAAAGGAATTGTAGTTTGCATATCTCCAACAGTAGCTTTTCCTAAAGTTCTATTGTTATTCGAATTATAATTTGATATTAACTCTACTATGAATTGGTTATCAGCTTCAAACTTCCCTTCTGTTAAGACTGATAAATCTAATTTATCACCAGCACAAAGCTCGACACTTGTATTTTTCTTTGATGAAACCTGAATACTATATTCGGCATTTTCTATCGTTGCATATTTATATTGAGCTGACCCTTTGCTATTTGTTCCGCAAACATTTGTAATAGTTTTAATTCCAATAGGCCCAGATTTAGTAACGTACACAGGAAGGTTAGTTGATGTCCGCCAGGAAGAAGATTCAAATTTATATTTTAAGTCATCCAACATTGTTATCTCGTAAGCACCACCGCCATCTACACTTATATTAATATTTGCTATTTGAGGCTTTTTAAAACTGATAAACGTACTCTCACTACTATTATCTACATTAGCTGATGGGAAAGTTGATACACGAATATAATTTGGGCTAAAGGTAATACCTTGAATATCATCTCTATAAACAGATGCATAGAAAGTATTGTTAAGGAAAGGGAAAGCCATGCCTGTGGGTATTACAAAAGATACTACATTGTCTTTAATAACCTTCCCTATTACATCTTGGGATGTATTACGAATATCCCAATAATTATTATTACTCAATCTCACTTTAACTGTAGCCCCAACTGGTAACGAAGCATTTGTTGAAAACTTTACTTCGCAAGTAGCTCCTTCACAATAATCTTTCCCTTTCAATGAATCGGTTTTTATCGCTTTATTGACCGTTATTGAAACTTTATTCTTCCCTATTCCATTTCCACATTCAGATACAAAAGACTTAATATAATATTGTGTTGTTTCTTTTGGACTAACATAAAAAGTAAATGAAGAAGCATAATCACCTGAATAGTAATTATTATAGACTTGTCCATCACTTAGCTCAACATAATAACTTCCGTATCCACTAACCGTAGCATTTAATGTTTGCATCTCTCCATATTTAATAGAGGTGCTTTCAGTAGTTAATTCAACTTTAGATTCGTTATGAACATAAAGTAAATTGGCAAAAAAATCGGACTCAATATTATTATCACTGGCTACTATTTTAATTCTATATGTCCCATTTGGAATATTTTCTCCAATGGTAGCTGTCATAAAATCATCACTTTCTGTATTGTCAAAATCATAGAATTTTGAACTACTATAGTAATCTTCAATACGAATTTTAAATTTATTATTAGTACTCCATTTCCCTGTTTTCTGTACTTTAACTCCGACTTGACTATTCTTGCAAATATGGCTTTTAGTAAGTCCCATAATCTTCAAACTATTATCAACTATTTTAATATCAACACTTCCTGTACTTTTGCCAACCCCACATAGATTACTAGCGCTTAAAATTCCATAAGCACCAGACTTATTTGTAGATATTACAATATTTTGGTTCGTACCATAACTATTATCAAGCTGTATATTTGTGCTGTCGCTCGTTAGTAGCTTAATTGGAGTCGAGCCATTATTTTTAATAGTCAATGTAACAGGTTCATTGGGGAAAAGCGTCTTCTTCTGAATACTAACGATTTCAATATTAGCAGGTAAATAAATATAATTGGAATAGTTAGTAGTTGTTACTACTGGCGATGAACTAACAATTCTTAAATCTGCGTAATTGCTATAACTGTTTGAGATATTTGTTACTTCGGTAGGCAAAGTCGCTATTAAATATCCCGAAGAATCTTTTGTTACTACATCCATCCAAGTACTCGTATAATTTGACTTGATTTGTACTTTAAATGCATTACCTTGATTAAACGTCCCTGTCGTTGTGTAGGCTAAATATACTTTACTCCCTAAACAAATATTTGACCCAAACGCAGGAGAAACTTGTGAAATTCCAATAGTTTGGCCTTTTACAAAAAAAGTGAAGAACATTAAGAATAGTGATAACTGTAAACTTCGTAGCATAAAATATTTAAATTAAAGTGATGGCTTTATTAATTAAAATGTGAAGAAAATATGTTCCTATAATTTTATAGGAGTATGTGATTTTTGATAAGTCTGTGTAATACTACTTTGCCCTTTCAAAGCAAAAGTGAAGAACATTAGAAGTAGTGAAAACTGTAAACTTTTAATCATAGAACATTTATTAATTTATAGAGTTTGTTTGTATTTATAGCAAAAGTATTTTATTTCTTTTGAATCTCCCAATTAATGTAAAATACTTTATCATGTGGTAACTATAGCTGTTGAATGGATGACCGTATAATAAAAATACTCATGCTTTATAAACCCTCATTTACTTTATTTTTATATTTGATTCTATTGCCTTTTTATCATTTATAAAGGCTTGAAAACTTTCTAAATCATCATTTACTATGTCTAAATTAATTGTTGTTTTTGTTCATGGATGGAGTGTCACAAATCTTGACACTTATGGAGAATTGCCTACTCGGCTACAAAATGAAGCCTTGGCTAGTGGCTTTGAAATTAGCGTTGAAGAAATATTTCTTGGGCAATACATCAGTTTTCATGATGAGGTGAGGCTGAAAGATATTTCAAGAGCTTTCGAGACTGCAATAAAGGATAAATTGGATTCTCCAGAAAGGTTTATCTGTATCACTCATTCGACAGGTGGGCCTGTGATACGTGACTGGTGGAAAAGGTATTCTTCGGATAGTAGTCCGAAATGTCCGATGAGCCACCTGATTATGCTAGCTCCTGCTAATTTTGGATCGGCATTAGCTCAATTAGGAAAAGGAAGAGTAGGAAGACTAAAATCTTGGTTTAGTGCAGTTGAACCTGGACAAGGTGTATTAGATTGGCTTGAATTAGGGAGTATAGAGGCTTGGACTTTAAATAAAAATTGGATTAATAGTAATGAAGATGATATTAATCCTGAACATGTTTTTCCTTTTGTTCTTATTGGGCAATCTATCGATAGAAAGCTATATGATAACCTAAATGCTTATACGGGAGAGCTAGGTTCTGACGGAGTAGTAAGGGTAGCAGCAGCAAATCTAGAAAGCAATTATGTATGCTTACAGCAACCATATCCTACTTCAACAAGCCCCCTGGTTACAAAAGATTTTGAGATTTCTATTTATAAGCAATCTCCCAAAACACCTTTACGAATCATTAAGGGGAAATCACATTCTGGTGAAGATATGGGCATTATGAATAGTGTCAGGATTTCGGATAATGAAGAAAGTCGGGAGACAATAAAAGCAATTCTAGATTGTATCAATGTACGAACAAAGACCGATTATAATAATCTTTATATACAATTTGAAAGAGAGACTAAAGAAGTTTTAAAAAATGAACAATTAGAAATTGATAGTAGCTTTTTCATTTCTAAGCGTTATTTTATTCATGACCAATACTGTATGGTTATTTTTAGGGTTATTGACACTGAAGGTTATCCAATAAAGGATTATGATTTAATTATTTCAGCAGGTGATGAAAATGACCCCAATCATTTGCCAGAGGGCTTTTTTCAAGACAGACAGAAGAATAAAAACAATCCTGAGAATATCACCTACTATTTAAATTATGATATTTTGAAGGGAACTGAGGCCATAAAGAGTGGAAAAAAAGAAATACGCCCGAAGCAAAAGGGTATTAATAAATTAGGCTTGAAAATCATTCCTAGACCTTCTGAAGGTTTTGTACGCTATATGCCTTGTGAAATTAAGGCTGATAAAACCATGTTCGACTATGTATTAAAACCCAATAGTACAACTTTAGTCGAAATCGTTATGCAAAGAATCGTAAGCAAAGAAGTGTTCCAAATCAATCCAATAAACGATTTACCTAATGGAGGTGATTTTAAAAAAGTACTTCCTGGCAATAATATTTTATAAATAAAAAAGTGCCCATCACCTTAAGAAAAGATGAATGGACACTTTTATCACCATATTTTTATAATGATTTCTTTTCTGTATTGATTTTTTTTCCCCACTTTTCTAATACGCTAATCAGGAAATCGAGATTAATCGGTTTACTTATATAATCGTCCATTCCTGCTTTCATACATTCTTCTTTGCTTTCTTCTAACGTATTGGCGGTCATAGCAATGATTACTGGCTGTGTTATATTCATTGCTCTAAGTTTAATTGTTGCTTCAATACCATCCATTTCAGGCATTTGCATATCCATTAAAATCAAATCATGATGCTGTCGGTCAAAAGCTTCGAGTACTTCTATGCCATTTTCCGCCAAATCTGCCTGATAACCAAGTTTGCTTAAAATTCTCAAGGCCAATTTCTGGTTCATGACATAATCTTCTGCTACCAAAATTTTCATTGGATACTTCTCAGAAAAATCATTATTTAATTTTTGTGCTGGCACAGTTGACCCTGATTTATCTATTATTTTTGGCTGTTCACTCTTCATTAAATTATCATGAATACTTTTACAGAGGATATGCTGTTTAACAGGTTTCATCAACACTGATTTAAACAAATTGGGATATTCCCGATAAAAAGTGTCAGATATCGAACTTAATAAGATAATTGGTAAAAATGGATTTTGTCGCTGAACTGCCAAAGCAAATGTAATACCATCCATTTCAGGCATTTGCATATCAGTTATTATTAAGTCAAACACTTCTTTAGCTTCAATTAAACCAATGGCATCTTTCGGACATGACGTCAAGGTAACACTCATGTTCCAATGCTCTAATTGTCCTTTCAGAATACTAAGGTTTGTCTCATTATCATCAACAACTAATACTTTTTTATTTCTTAATACGTCAAGATTAAAAGGAAACGTACTAAGCTGAGCTGAACTAATTCGGGTATTAATTTTAAATTTAAAGGTTGTTCCTTTTCCAACTTTGCTTTCTACCTGAATAGACCCACCCATTAAATTAACGATTTTCTCGCTGATGATTAGTCCTAATCCCGTACCACCATATTTTCTAGTAGTAGAAGAATCAACTTGCGAGAATGGTTTAAAAAGTTTGTCTATCTTATCTGGCGGAATACCAATACCAGAATCTCTAACCTCAAAACCTAATTCAATTTCGTCATTTTCTTTGGTTTGAACGATGAAAACTCTCACAAAAACTTCTCCTTCGTGCGTGAACTTTATCGCATTGCCAATAAGATTTAATAAAATTTGGCGTAAACGAAGGTTATCACCAATAATTTGAACAGGAACATCCCATTCTATTTGATATAATAAATCGAGATTGAGCGTTGAAACTTTTGCTGCAAAGACATCTAAGACCTCTTCAATACAATTTCTTAGGTTGAAATCGTGCTCATCCAATTCCATTTTACCAGATTCAATTTTAGAAAAATCCAAAATATCGTTGATAACCGTAAGCAATCCTTCTCCACAAGCATGAATCGTATCAGAATAACTCTTCTGTTCTTCATTCAATGGCGTTTCCTCTAGCAGTGATGCCATACCAATAATACCATTCAAAGGAGTACGGATTTCATGACTCATGGTCGCTAAAAAAACACTTTTAGCTTTATTAGCTCTTTCCGCCTCTTGTCGTGCTTTCAGCTCATCCTGCGTAGATTTTAATAGTTGTGCCGTCCTTACCTCTACTTCTTTCTCTAGTCTGTATTTTTGTTTTTGTACTAAATTAATTCTATACCTATAAAAACTTATCGCTAATCCTAATATCATCAAAATACCCAACATACGGAACCACCATGTTGCCCAAAATGGCGGTAAAATTTCTATGGTAATAGATGTCCCTTTTTCATTCCAAATTCCATCGTTATTAGAAGCCTTTACATTAAATATATACGTTCCCGGGTCAAGATTTGTATAGGTTGCTGTTCGTCTACCGCCAGCATACACCCAGTCTTTATCAAAACCATCTAATTTGTAAGCATATTCATTTTTTAAAGGTAACGTATAGTTTAATGCTGCATATTCAAATGAAAAAACAGATTGTTTATAATTTAAAACTATCTTCTTGATTTCGTTAATATGACTTGTAAGGGGTGAATCCTCAGCCCCTACAATGACAGATTTATTAAAAATATGAAAATCAGTAATAAATACAGGAGGAATAAACGTATTATCTTTTAAACTATCTGGATTAAAAAAGTTTACTCCATTCGGACCACCAAAAAACATTTCTCCACCATGGGTTTTATATGCCGCTCTTGGTTTAAATTCATTGCCTTGTAGTCCGTCTGAAATATTATAATTTTTAAATGTTTTTGTCAAAGGATTATACACCGAAATCCCTTTATTGGTACTCATCCAAAAGTTACCTTTTTCATCTTCAAGGATTGCATTGATAAAATCGTTTGGTAATCCATCCTTTTCCGTAAAAGTCTTGAAAATTCTAGTTTTTAGATTAAACAAACTCAAACCTTCTGTAGTACCCACCCACAAAAAGCCTTTTTGGGCTTCTTTAATGATTTGAATATTATTATTACTCAAACTATTTGGGTTGTTAGGATTCGCTCTGAAATGGGTAAATATTTTTGTTTTTTTGTTAAAAAGCTCTAGCCCGTCTTCTGTCCCTAGCCAAAGTTCGTCACCATCAGTCTCATAAATAGCTTTGACATAGTTATTGCAAATACTATTGTGGTCTTTCGGATTATGTAAATAATTGGTAAATCGTTTGTTTTTAATATCATAGTATCCCAAGCCCCCCGTCCAAGTACCTAACCAAAGGTTGTTGTCTTTACTTTTAAGCATGGTAAAAATACTATTAGAAGACACTGAGTTTTTATTTTTCGAATCTGGTACATGATGTTCAAATTGCTTTGTCTTGGTATTGAACAAATCGAAGCCTCCTATAAAAAAGCCCAAGGCTAATAAGTCTTTGTCTAACTCAACAACAGATAGTACAAAATCGGAATTAATACTGTTTTTATTGGATTGATTGTGCGTATAAGCTGAAAATGTATTTGTTTTTCTATCAAAAACATTCAACCCACCGCCATCTGTTCCTAACCAAATTTTATCGTCTCCATGTTCTAAAATGCTTAGAATACTACTATTATTCAAGCCATTTTTATCTACTGTTTGCTTCAAAAAAGTAAACTTATTTCCGAATTTTGGTAAAAAGCTAATACCTCCAGAATAAGTACCCACCCAAATATTACCAATGGAATCTTGGTAAAGGCAATACACAGAATTGTTACTCAAACTATTATCGTCGTATATATTGAAAGCAACAGTATTAAATTTATTCGTTCTTAAATTGTAAATACTTATTCCTCCGTTCTCGGTACCAATCCATAATTTACCCTCTTTGTCTTCCATAAAAGACAACACATCATTATAGCACAAGCTATTAGGATTCTTAGGGTCGTTTACATAATTGGTAAATGTATTGTCTTTATGGTTATATTTTGAAATACCACCCGTTAAGGTACCAATCCACATATTTTTCTGACTGTCTAAGAAAAGCGCCTTTATCCAATCGGAGGCAACAGTTTTAGGATTATTAGCATTATGAAAAAAATGAGTAAACTGTTTTTTATCTGGATTATATTTATTCAATCCTTCTTTTGTCCCGACCCAAATATTACCAAACTGGTCTTCTTCTAATCGATATACAAAATCATTACTAAGGCTATTTTTATTATGTTCTTGATGTCTAATCTGGGTATACGTATTCTTTTGCTTATCTAATAAATATAGCCCAGTGGTAGTTCCTAACCACATCCTATTTTTACTATCTTCAAATATATCACGGATAGTCAGCCTATGGTCTTGTTTAAAGAAATGTTCAAATATTCCTTTCTCTTGATTAAATTTATCAAGTCCAGCGGCAGTGGCGACCCATAAATCTCCATTATGATCTTCTAATAAATCATAAATATAATTATCGCTAAGGCTGTTCTTATTTGCTCGTTGGTGCTTATAAATGGTAAATTTATAAGCATCATATTTATTAAGGCCTTCGTCGGTTGCAAACCACATAAAGCCCTTTTTGCTCATAGTAATAGCACTGACGTGACTTTGGGATAAGCCATCTTTGGTAGATATACGTTGGAAGACTGGTTTAAATTCCTGCGAAAAAAGGAATGTATGCTTAAGTAATACAAAAAGGAATACATAGATATGTTTATACTTCATGGTTATGGTAAACAGTTCTTTGACTATTGGGTGGTTACAGTAATTAATTACTTCCCTATGGTACTATCTAATGGGAAAATAGCAAAAATTTTACCAAATATATTACTTTATCAATATTTATTAATATTTGCTTAAGGGGATAAAATGAATAAAAATGAATTTTAATATGGAAAAATTGATGCTTTTAATTAGCGTTAATTCTATTAGTGAATAAAAAAAGGTAGAATATTGATTAAAGAAAGGCTGACCGAAGAGTAATTTTTTATTATGAAAAAATCTTATTAGCACCTAGGCTAATTTTCATTTTACTTTTTGTTTATCAATTTTAATTTTATTTTTTAAGCATAAAAAAAATGATAGCCTTCAAAACTAATTTTGAAGGCTATCATTTAATAGTTAATTGACAGTTGTTATAAAAGTAATTTTCACTTACTCTTCACTGCCTATTTTTGCAATTTCCTTATCTAAAACAAATTTACCAGTAGCACTTTCTACTTCAATCAATTCAAATAATTCTAATGCACGACGAGCATTTTTCTCTTCTTCACGTTGTTCTTTTACAAACCACATCATAAAACTTTCTGTAGCATAGTCGTTTACTTCACGACATTTAGCAATAATTCTATTGATAGAATTTGTTACCGCTATTTCGCCTTGTAAAGCCATTTCAAATACTTGCTTGATTGAAATATATTCTTGAGCAACCTCTTCAAGTGTTGGTGTAATAGCTGTACCTCCAACCTCGTTAATATATTTGAAAATTTTCAAAAAGTGGGTTCTTTCTTCCTCAGCTTGTGCATATAAATACTCTCCAGCTTTCTCAAAACCGTTTCTATCCAACCACGAAGCCATTGCCAAGTACTTTTGAGAAGCTTCTGCTTCCATTTTACATTGTGCGTTCAACACGATTTCTATTTCCTCTTTGAGCGAAGTACGGAGACGAATTAAATCTTTCATATCAGTATAGTTATGTGATTCCTTATTTTTTTAACAATATTACGATGAATTATAACCAGATGTTATCATCAGGTTCAAAACTTACCGAAATATGGAATTAGTCTAAAAAATCATACCAGTGCCACATTCCCTAAAACCTCATAAAGCATTGAATTGAGGTCTAAACTGAACTTTGTGCCATCTAGTAAATCACGCAATTGAATGATTTCGCAGAGTGTTAGTTGAGAAGAGAAGTTATTTTTGGGAGACTGAATTAACTCAAAGTCATAATCATCTGATAAGTTAAATATCATCTCGTGAATGTCTACATTATGTACTTTTCTACGAAAAGTCAGAAAGTCACTCACTTTAAATCCCGTTAGAGTATCATTGAATTTTATATAAATTCTATCCGTCAAATCGCACTGCCAAGTGATTCCTTTCTGGTTTTTATACAATTCATTTAATTGATTCTCTGACATTTTCATCTGATAATACTATTGTTGAAGCTGTTTAAACTTTCCCTTTCGGGTTAAACTAAGTCTTTTAGAATAGCTTGTTCCAAAATTTACTCAACGTAGCGATGCTATGCTTCGCAAATTTTGAAAAAATCAATTCTAAAATACAAAACTTTCACCTAAGAAACGGAAAGTTTAAACAGCTTCTTGTTACTTCAATATTTATTGAACAAATTTAGTACGCAATAAATAATTTTCAAAACATTATTTGAAATAAGTCTAAATAAATTTTAATATTTTATTCTTTAGGCTTTTATAGTTTGATGTAGGCTAATATTTAGCTACTTCTTATTAATTCCCGTTAAGTCTTGCCCTCAGAATATTTCCATCTTTGTATCTACGATTATAGTAGTCAATCCGATTTAGAATTTTATGAAAAAAATATATTGTTATTTCTCATTATCAATTCTTTTGATAACCAACTTTACTTTATTAGGGCAATCGTATACTCCAGAAAAAAACGATAAGCGATTCAAAATAAAACCCGTAGTCAACTTAAAGGCTTATGCATTTAATATTAAAGATGTAACACTTTTAGAAGGTAGTCCTTTTAAAAATGCTATGGATAAAGATGCGGCTTATTTGTTGACAGTAGAGCCGAATCGTTTGTTACATCGCTTTTATCAAAATGCCAATTTGCCTACCAAGGGAGCCGTATATGGAGGTTGGGAAAGCGAAGGACTTTCTGGTCATACCTTGGGGCATTATCTTTCTGCTTGTGCCATGATGTATGCCTCTACGGGCAATATTGAGTTTAAAAAGCGAGCTGACTATATAGTAACAGAACTTACAAAATGCCAGAAAGCAAGAAAAACAGGATATGTAGGTGCCATTCCAAAAGAAGATACGCTGTTTGCAAAAGTTGCTCGTGGTGAAATAAAATCAAGTGGTTTCGACTTAAACGGTGGGTGGAGCCCTTGGTACACTGTTCATAAAGTAATGGCTGGATTAGTAGATGCCTACCTATATTGCAATAACCAACAAGCCCTCGCTGTAGTAACTGGCATGGCTGATTGGACTGCAAAAACAGTTAATCCGCTTTCACCTGAGTTATTACAAAAAATGTTGAAATGCGAATACGGAGGAATGAGTGATGTATTGGCGAATATTTATGCTATTACAGGGAATAAGAAGTATTTAGATGTATCGTACAAATTCTATGATGATTTTGTCATGGTGCCGTTGTCAAAAAAAATAGACCCGATGGCGGGTAAACATTCCAATACTAATGTGCCAAAAGCCATTGGCAGTGCCCGTCAGTATGAGTTAACAGGCAACGAGTCGGATAAAACCATTGCTTCTTTCTTTTGGGATATTATGGTACACAACCATAGTTATGTAATTGGCGGAAATAGTAATTATGAATATTGTACCGAACCTCATAAATTAAACGACCATCTAAGCGATAATACTTGCGAAACGTGTAATACTTATAATATGCTAAAGCTAACAAGACATTTGTTTTGTTGGCAACCTAATAGTGAACTAGGAGATTATTACGAAAGAGCGTTGTACAATCATATCTTAGCATCGCAAAATCCAGAGAATGGGATGATGTGCTATTTTGTGCCTTTGAGAATGGGTACTAAAAAAGAATTTAGCGAGCCTTTCAATACTTTTACTTGTTGTGTAGGTAGTGGAATGGAAAATCACGCCAAATACACAGAAAGCATTTATTATGAAGGAGCTGACGGAAGTTTATTTATCAATTTATTCATTCCGTCTGTACTTAAATGGCAAGCAAAGGGCATTATCATTACTCAAAATACTCAATACCCTACTAGCGAAAGCACCTCTTTAACTATTCAAACAAAAGCACCAAAGGCTTTTACATTACGCCTACGTTCGCCTTGGTGGGCAACAAAAGGAGTAAATATACATATCAATGGTGAAGTACAAAAAGTTGAAAAAGATGAGTCGGGATATTTAGTTATCAACAGAACTTGGAAGAATAATGACAAAATAGCGCTTAATTTTCCGATGTCACTCTATACAGAAAGTATGCCCGACAATGCTAATCGTATTGCTTTTCTATATGGTCCTTTGGTATTGGCAGGACAATTAGGAAAAGAATTGCCAGACCCCATTTATGGAACACCAGTTTTGTTGACAGACGATAAAAATATTAACAATTGGTTAAAACCTGTAGCCAATCAACCTTTGACATTCAAGATAGAGCAGGTAGGTAAGCCTTTTGATGCTACATTAATTCCATTCTATCAGATTTACCAGCAACATTATAGTGTTTACTGGGATTATTTTACGAAAGCAGATTGGCAAAATAGGCAAACGGAATATGAAGCAGAGAAAAAACGTCAACAGCAAATTGAAGCAATGACGATTGATGAATTCAGAATTGGAGAAATGCAACCTGAACGTGACCATCAATTAAAAGCCAGTGAACAATCTTATACGGACATTGCCTTAGGAAAAACAGGCAGAGAAGTTAGAGCAGGTGGATTTTTTTCTTTTCAGATGAAAGTAAATTCTGCCATAGAAAACATTCTTTTGTTAACTTACTTAGGCGACGATAAGGGCAGACTTTTTGATATTGTTATCGACGGAACAAAAATTGCCACTCAAGAATTAAAAGGAGGAACTACTGGAAAATTCTTTGATGTAGTATATCCAATTCCTACTTTACTTATCCAAGGAAAAAGTACTATTGAAGTGAAAATATTAGCCAACGCAGGAAGAACCGCTGGCAGAGTATTCGGCTGTAGGATTATTAAAGCAGAGAAATAAAGTAAGGTAGAGATTATGAGGTTTTATCATTGCTCTTTCTCTAAGATTACAATGTATTAGCCTCAAACTGAGCAATTATCATTTTAATAGGTTAATATCAATCTATATTTGATTAAAAATGGTAATTTTTGCACACTATTTTATTGATAATTTTGATTAAAAATAAAAGAAAATTATGGCAATCAATTGGAAAGGAGTATTCCCAGCAGTTACTACAAAGTTTAATGAAAAAGATGAGCTTGACTTCGAGCTTTTTGATAAGAATTTACAATTTCAGTTAGAAGCAGGCGTTCACGGAATTATTTTGGGTGGAACTTTAGGGGAATCAAGCGTATTGAGTTTAGAAGAAAAAGGTGCTTTAGTAAAGTTTACTGTTGAAAAAGTAGCAGGTAAAGTACCAGTAATTTTGAATATTGCAGAAGGAGCTACTAAAGATGCTATCGAGTTGGCTCGTTTAGCAGAAGAATGGGGAGCAGAAGGGTTGATGATGTTGCCCCCTATGCGTTATAAAACTGACCATCGTGAAACGGTTGAATATTTCAAAGCAGTAGCTAATTCAACTACGCTTCCAATCATGATTTATAATAATCCTGTTGATTATAAAATTGAAGTAACTTTAGCAATGTTTTCTGAATTAGTTGTGTGTGAAAACATTCAAGCAGTTAAAGAATCAACCCGTGACTTGACCAATGTTACTCGTATGAGAAACTTATTTGGCGACCGTTACAGTATTCTTTGTGGTGTGGATACCATTGCCATGGAACAATTGGTAATGGGTGCTGATGGTTGGGTAGCAGGCTTAGTGTGTGCATTCCCTGAAGAAACCGTTGCTATTTACACTTTGGTAAAAGCTGGCAAATTAGCTGAAGCAAGAAGTATTTATCGTTGGTTTATCCCATTATTAGAACTTGATATTCATCCAAAATTAGTACAATACATTAAATTGGCAGAAGCCCAAGTAGGGATAGGTAGCGAGGCTGTTAGACCACCACGACTTACTTTAATTGGCGAAGAAAGAGAAGCGATTTTGAATATTATCAATACAGGAATTGCAACAAGACCAACATTGCCAGATTATAAGTCTATTGTGATTGACTAATTTTTTGTTTAGTTTAACGTTTAGTAAAGTATTCTTAAAAACAGAATTCTTAAACCAAATCATATATATAATTTTAATGCTTAACACACCGAGAATCCTTTAGTGGGTTCTCGGATGTTAAATTCGATTATTTTCTGTAAGCTGTTTTATTAAAATTTCATCAACAAACTTTATTCTTTACAGCATACACACACTACCTTACGCATTTCGATTACTTAACCATACAATACTTTGAAAAAAACATTCTTTTGCATTGATGCTCATACATGTGGAAATCCTGTCAGATTAGTAGCGGGCGGTGGACCAACACTCATTGGTGAAAACATGAGTGAAAAAAGACAGCACTTTTTAAAAGAATATGATTGGATCAGACAAGGTTTGATGTTTGAACCTCGTGGTCATGACATGATGAGTGGGAGCATTTTGTTCCCACCACATCATCCTGAAAATGATGTCGCTGTGCTATTTATTGAAACCAGTGGTTGTTTACCAATGTGCGGACACGGAACGATAGGTACGATAACGATTGCAGTAGAAGAAGGTTTAATCATTCCTAAAACCAAAGGTATTATCAGAATGGAAGCGCCGGCGGGCTTGGTAATGATTGAATACAAACAAGAAGGAAATAAAGTAAAAAGCGTAAAACTGACGAATGTAGCATCATTTTTAGCTGCTGAAAATATCAGTGTAGAATGCCCTGATTTAGGAACATTGACAGTAGATGTATCTTATGGAGGTAATTTTTACGCCATTGTGGATGTTCAAGAGAACTTTAAAGGTTTACAACATTATACTGCTGACCAATTGATTAGTTGGAGTAGAACGATGCGTAAACGAATCAATGAGCAATATACGTTTGTTCATCCCGATAATGAAACCATCAACGGCTGTTCGCATATATTGTGGACTGGCGACGTACTCGACCCAAGCTCTACTGCTAGAAATGCCGTTTTTTATGGGGATAAGGCCATCGACCGTTCACCATGTGGCACTGGCACTTCTGCCAGAATGGCTCAATGGTATGCTAAAGGTAAACTTAAAAAAGGGGATAATTTTGTGCATGAAAGTATCATTGGTTCAAAGTTTATCGGTCGAATAGAAGAAGAAACTACTGTGGGTGGCAAGCCAGCCATCAGACCAAGTATTGAAGGTTGGGCTAGAATTTATGGCTACAATACCATTAATATCGACGACGAGGACGACCCGTATGCTTATGGTTTCCAAGTATTGTAACATATAAATTCATCATACAACCTGAGCAATATGAATCAACCAACTACCTTAGAACCCTCGGCAGAACAAAATTCAAGTGCATTTAAACGTTCGTTGAGTTTATTAGATGCCACCATGATTGTTGCGGGTTCTATGATTGGCTCTGGGATTTTTATTGTGAGTGCCGATATTACTCGCAATGTAGGTTCGGCGGGTTGGCTGTTAGTGATTTGGTTGATAACAGGTTTACTAACCCTAATTGCTGCCATAAGTTATGGAGAATTAAGTGCCATGTTTCCCAAAGCTGGCGGACAGTATATATATCTAAAAGAAGCCTTCAATCCCCTTGTTGGCTTTTTGTATGGTTGGAGTTTCTTTGCCGTTATTCAAACGGGTTCAATTGCTGCGGTAGGTGTGGCTTTTAGTAAATTCTCAGCCTATATTTTCCCTTTTCTTAGCGAGAAAAACATCTTATTAGACCTTAAATTATTTAAAGTTTCCGCCGCTCAACTTACTTCAATACTAATGGTTTCCTTGTTAACGTATATCAATACGCGTGGCGTAAAAGAAGGAAAAACTATTCAAACCATACTGACACTCATCAAAATTATAGCATTATTCGGACTGATTATCTTTGGTTTTTCGATAGCTGCCAAAAAAGAAATTTGGGAAGCCAATTGGCAAACAGGTTTTTCTCTTTTCCAATTTGATGGCATTACATCACTTCCCTACTCCAGTATGGCTTTTATGGGTGCTATTGCCGCTAGTATGGTTGGAAGCCTATTTAGTAGTGATTCTTGGAATAACGTTACTTTTATAGCAGGAGAAATTAAAAGACCTGAACGAAATATTGGACTAAGTTTATTCTTAGGAACACTTATCGTTACGGCTACTTATTTCCTGTGCAATGTAATGTATCTGAGCGTATTATCTCTACAAGAAATCGCTACCGCTGAAAACGACAGAGTGGGTATGGTGGCATCACAACATATATTCGGAGAGGTTGGTACAATGGTTATTGCTGTGTTTTTGATGATTTCTACTTTTGGTTGCGATAATGGTTTGATTTTATCAGGAGCGAGAGTATATTACAGCATGGCAAAAGATGGTTTGTTTTTTAAACAAGTAGCTCAACTTAATAAAAATGGCGTTCCAGAAAAAGCATTGTGGATACAATGCCTTTGGGCTTCTGTACTCTGCTTGAGTGGTCGTTATGGAGAATTGTTAGATTATGTAATCTTTGCTGTACTGATTTTTTATATACTAACAATTATAGGCATTTTCAGACTACGCATTACTCAACCCAACTTACCTCGTCCTTACAAAGCCTTTGGTTACCCTTTTTTACCACTTATTTATATTATTTCGGCATCAGTAATTAGTATTTCATTATTGATATATCGCCCTTCATTTACGTTGCCCGGTTTAGTAATCGTATTATTAGGTATCCCAGCGTACTATCTTTTTCTAGGCAAGAAGCCCCAATCATAAGTATCATCATTAGCCATAAACACTCAACAATATGTCATCATTATCTTTCAAAAGGCTATTTACTTTTGTGATTCTTTTTTCATTTTTTATCAATGAAGCTGAGGCACAACATAATGATTATCCTATTCAACCTGTCACTTTTACACAAGTACATTTTAAGGATAATTTTTGGTTACCTAAAATGAAAATCAATGCCGAGGTAACCATTCCCTATACATTAAACCAATGTAAAATAACGGGACGGATTGATAATTTTGCCAAAGCAGCAGGAAAAATACCCGCTGAAAAAAGTACTACTTATACTTTTGATGACACCGATTTATATAAAGTGATAGAAGGGGCATCTTATAGTCTTCAAACTAAAAAAGATATTGCCCTTGAAAAATACTTAGATACCTTAATTAGTAATATTGGTGCTGCCCAAGAACCAGATGGATATTTATATACTTTTAGAACAATGAAAATTGCCAAACCACACGAGTGGATTGGTTCAAAACGTTGGGAAAAAGAAGAAGACTTAAGTCATGAATTATACAATGCAGGGCATCTTTATGAAGCGGCAGTAGCGCATTATCAAGCAACGGGTAAAAAGAATTTACTGAATATTGCTACCAAGAATGCTGACTTATTAGTGAAAACTTTTGGCTGGGGCAAAGAAGAACGTTTCCCCGGTCATCAAATCGTGGAAACTGGTTTAACCCGTTTGTATAGGGTAACGGGCAAAAAAGAGTACTTGACTTTAGCAAAATTCTTTCTGGATTTAAGAGGGAAAGAAGGGCATTTGAACCAAGAATACAGTCAATCGCATAAAAAAGTAGTAAATCAGCATACAGCGGTGGGGCATGCGGTTAGGGCAACTTATATGTACACAGGCATGGCAGACGTAGCAGCACTGACTGGCGACAAGCAATACTTAAGTGCTATCGATGACATTTGGAATGATGTAGTCGATAAAAAGATTTACATTACAGGGGGTATTGGTGCTACAGGTAATGGAGAAGCGTTTGGGGCTGATTATGATTTACCCAACATGAGTGCCTATGCTGAAACTTGCGCCGCCATCGCCAATGTGTATTGGAATAATAGAATGTTTTTGCTTCACGGTGATGCTAAATATATTGATGTATTAGAACGAACGCTTTACAATGGTTTACTTTCTGGTATTTCTTTAACTGGCGATAAGTTCTTTTACCCTAATCCGTTGGCTTCGATGGGGCAACATCAACGCAGAACTTGGTATGATTGTGCCTGTTGTATTTCTAACATGACTCGCTTTTTGCCTTCAGTACCAGGATATGCGTATGCGCAAAATCAAAACGATTTATACATTAATTTATTTGTAGGGGGTGATGCTTCTATACAATTGACAAGTACCAAGGTTGAAATCCATCAAGAAACCAATTATCCTTGGAGTGGGAAAGATGAATTTATCATCAATCCAGCCAAAAAAGCCAGTTTCAACATTCATATTCGTATTCCAGGTTGGGCAAAAAATCAACCCATTCAAGGCGATTTGTATCAAGATAAAAGTAAAAGCATAGACTTTACTCTTTTATTAAATGGGAAACCTGCAAAATATTCAATCGAAAAAGGCTACGCTGTGATTAATCGTACTTGGGTTAAAGGCGATAAATTGACGTTGGATTTACCAATGGAAATAAAGAAGATTGAAGCCAAAGACAGCGTAAAAGCAGATTATCAAAGATTTGCTTTACAACGAGGTCCCCTAGTCTATTGTTTAGAAGGTATCGATAATGCAGATTCATCAGTACTGAATATCGTTGTTGATAAAAACTCAACGGTTACTCCTGTTTTTCAGGCAAGTTTATTGAACGGCGTGATGGCTTTAGAAATGGATGGTTCTTCAACCAAAAGACAAATCAATAGTAATGTGTTGATTAAAACACAGCAGAAAGTAACCGCTATTCCATATTATACATGGGCAAATCGTGGTTCATCAGAAATGCAAGTGTGGATTCCTTTTGAAGCGTCGGCATCAAAACCTAAGCCTGCTCCGACCATAGCTAGTAAAAGTAAAGTTACGGCTTCAATTAAAAGTCCGATGATGTTAAAAGCACTTAATGACCAATACGAAGTTGAAAATTCTATTGACAGAAGTGGTAATTTCTTCCACTGGTGGCCAAAGAAAAATTCTACCGAATTTGTTCAATATGATTTTGATCAAGAATATACGGTATCTTCATCAGAAGTATATTGGTTTGATGATAGTCCTTGGGGTGGGTGTTATTTACCAAGTTCTTGGAAAATAGTATATCTGAAAGATGGTCAATGGCTTCCTGTTAAAGTAATCAATCAAGATGCAGTTGCTAAAGATAAATTCAACAGTATTCAGTTTGAACCAATAACTACCAAAGCCTTAAAATTAGAAGTACAATTATCGAAAGATAACGCCGCTGGAATTCATGAGTGGAAGGTGAAGTAATATAACAAGCCCTGATTCCACATCAGCCACACTCCTTTTTATTTTAAAGTAAAATTTTAAGCAATTGTAGCGGTAACCCTTGCGGTTACCGTTTCTTTTGTCAGTATGTTGGCAACCGCAAGGGTTGCCACTACATTTTGTACTTGTGATTCTTTCTTGATGTCAAAGTTCTGGATATATTTTTTTAATTTTTTATTCTTTTCATTTTTTTTTCATTCCTATGTTTTCTTGTCCTAGTTCAAGAGAAATCAATATCTGAGCGGATAACTTTGTATCAACAAAAAAGGAAAACAATTATGGAAAATAGAATAAATGGATTGCACCATATCACTGCTATTGCAGGAAATGCAAAGAGAAATTACGACTTTTATACAAGAGTAATGGGCTTGAAAATGATTAAAAAAACTGTCAATTTTGATGACCCAAATACATATCACTTTTACTATGGTAACGCTACAGGCGAACCAGGAACAGTATTAACATTTTTCCCTTGGGGTGATGGTATTCCACAAGGAAGAAGAGGGACTCGTCAAGCTACAGAAATTGGGTATGCAGTTCCAGAAGGAAGTTTAGAATTCTGGCAAAAACGATTCGAACAGAATAATGTTACTTATAATAAAGTAGCTGAAAAATTCGGAGAACAATACCTTACCTTCTTAGACCCAGACGGTTTGAAGTTTGAATTGATTGTTCCTAAAAAAGCTGATACTCGTACTCCATTTGAAACTGATGAAGTAACAGCCAAACATGCTACTTTAGGTTTTCATAGTGTAACGATTACTACAAATAAAATTGATGCTACGGCTAAAGTGCTTACAGATATTTTCGGATACCGTTTATTAGAACAACACGTAAATCGTTATCGTTTTGTAACTGATGCTGTTGGACAGGCAGCCATCGTTGATTTAGTAGAAGTACCAGGTGAAGGCGTAGGACACGTTTCAAAAGGTTCTGTACACCACGTAGCTTTCAGAGTAAGTGATGATAATATCCTAATGGAATTTCGCAAAAAAGTAATGGATGCGGGTTTACAGATTACGGAAAAAATCGATAGAAACTATTTCTATTCATTATATTTCCGTGAACCAGGTGGAGTGCTTTTTGAAATTGCAAGTGATAACCCAGGTTTTACAGTAGATGAATCTTTAGAAGAATTGGGATTAAACTTAAAATTGCCTGCTCAATATGAACAATATCGTGCTGGTATCGAAAAAACACTTCCAAAACTGGATTAACTTACTCATTAAAATTATGTATTTACATAGCAAACAAGTTTTGACCACTGGTATTTCAATCGGAAAAGCCAAAAAAGCGATCGTGATGATTCACGGTCGCGGTGGTTCAGCTCAGGATATTATTTCGTTAAAGGATCACTTGAATCTTGGCGAAATGGCGATTTTTGCCCCTCAAGCTACGCAAAGAAGTTGGTATCCATATAGTTTTATGGCACCCGAGGAACAAAATCAACCTGCACTAGATTCGGCCCTGAATGCAATAGATGAAGTAGTGAAAGATATTGAAAAGGCAGGTATTCCTGCTGATTCAATCTACTTTTTAGGGTTTTCTCAAGGAGCTTGTCTTACCTTAGAATACGTGGCTAGAAATGCTAAAAAGTATGGTGGTGTTGTCGCTTTTACTGGAGGCGTGATTGGCGAAGTATTGGTAAAAGAAAGGTATAAAGGAGACTTTGAGCAAACACCAATATTAATCACCACAGGCAATCCAGACCCACATGTTCCGTTAGTAAGAGTAGAAGAGAGTATTGCTATCTTAAAAAAGCTTAATTCGAATGTTCATTCTAGTATTTTTAAAGGGAAACAACATGCTATTTCTTTGGAGGAAATCAATTTAGCGAACCAATATATTTTTAAAGAAAATTAATTATCAATTTCATAATATTAAACTTAAAACATCATGTCAACTACAATCTGGGCTATTGACCCATCACATTCAGAAGTACAGTTTAAAGTTAAACATTTAGTTATCACAACTGTAACAGGACATTTCAAAGAATTCAGCGGAACAGTTGAGGCTGGAGACGATTTTGAAGATGCAAAAATATCATTCGAAGCTAAAGTGGATTCTATTAGTACCAATAGCGAACAACGCGACGGACACTTAAAAAGTGCTGATTTCTTTGAAGTTGAAAAGTATCCAACACTTTCATTTACTTCTACTAAATTTACAAAAAAAGATGATGGTGAGTTCGAATTAGTAGGAGACTTAACCATCAAAGGCGTAACAAATCCTGTAAAATTGTCAGTAGAATATGGCGGAACAGCCACTGACCCTTGGGGAAATGTAAAAGCTGGGTTTGAATTAACCGCTAAAATCAATCGTAAAGATTTTGGCTTAACTTGGAATGCTCCAACAGAAGCGGGTGGAGTTTTGGTAAGTGAAGAAGTGAAATTAATAGCTAATATTCAGTTATTAAAGCAAGCATAATACACATTTAAAAATGTCTCTATCCTCAAAAGTATAGAGACATTTTTAAATTAATATATTGATTTATAACAAGTTATTACGTATCGTATAAATTATTTATTAACAATATTTGTAGGATTTCCTCCGATATAGGCTGAGATATTTTCTAAAGTGATGGCTAGTAATCTTGTTCTTGCTTCTTTAGTAGCCCAAGCTATGTGTGGTGTAATAATACAATTTTCTGCTGTAAACAATGGATTATCTTTTTGAGGGGGTTCTACAGAAAGTACATCTATCCCAGCCCCTGCAATAGTTCCATTATTCAATGCTTCTGCTAAATCTTCATCGACTACAATGGGTCCTCTTGAGGTATTAATCAGGAAAGCAGTGTTTTTCATTTTCTGTAAATTTTCACGATTAATTAGTCCTTTTGTTTCGGCAGTTAATGGACAATGAATGCTTACTACATCTGATGCTACTAACAAATCTGGTATGCTTGCCCATTTAAAATTTTTACGATGCGATTGGTCGGTTTGTGTACGACTATAACCAATGACGTTCATTCCAAAGGCTGTAGCGACATCTGCAACTCTTTGACCAATGCTACCAAAACCAATAATGCCTATGGTTTTTCCAGCTAATTCAATCAAAGGAAAATCCCAGAAACAAAAATCTTTGGAATTTGCCCATTTCCCCTCACGAACAGCATCACTATGTTTCTGAACATGTAAAGTAAGCTCTAGTAAGAGCGAAAAAGTCATTTGCACAACAGATTCCGTCCCATAAGCAGGCACATTGCTTACAATAACTCCTTGGTTTTTAGCAGCTTCAATATCAACAATATTATATCCCGTAGCCAATACACCAATGTATTTCAAACTACTTAATTGTGAAATTTCTGAAGCTCCAAGTGGTGTTTTATTCGTTAACACAATCTCTGCTCCATCGGCTCGTTCGACAATTTTTTCGCTTGGAGTTCTATCGTAAATTATTACTTCCCCTAATGCGTTTAACTCATCCCATGATAAATCCCCAGGATTTAAAGTATATCCATCTAAAACGACAATCTTCATCTTGCTTAGTTAATTTGTTATAATTACAAAGCTAATTAATTTACCAATTGTAATACAATGAAAGATTTCCGACACTATGTCTATACAGCCCTTTTTTATAAGCACTTGCTACTTTTTGATTATACGAAATACCAAAATTACCTTTAGTAATTACAGCTCCGTATGAAATTTCAGCAAACCAATTTCTTATACTATTTTGATAAACATCTGTTTTCGAACTATTTACCTCTCCATTCATCAACTTATTAGTGAGGATATACGATCCCTCTGGTTTAAAAATAAAATATGCCTGAAATTTTTTAAAGCGACTGGATTTACTTCCATATTGATTTAAAAATCCTTGAAAATATGGACTAAATTTACCAATTCTAACCATTGGATACATTGTTACAGAATTGTACATATTACCAAGCGTGACTCTCCCTCCTGCCATTACTTCAATAAATTTCTGAAAATGAAATACTTCCTTCTCAGCAGTGAAGTTTATGTTAAAAATAGCAGTATTATCTAATTGGTTATCCCATCCTCTTGGAATTTTATCATTAATAATCCTATGCATCAATGTTTGTGTTTGTTTTGCCAAAGCTGCTGGTCCCCTTACTCCTGCTATTATCTCTGTTTGAAAATCGTATTTCTTAACAGGATTATAAGAATAAAGCGTATGCGTAATATACAAAGACCCCGCAAATGGATAATCATCTGGTTGAAATTCTGTTTTGGTAATATCTCTCGGAGTAACCATCAGTTGGGCAAAACCCCATCCAAAAACATTAATGGTGCTATCGCCTGCTTTCGGTAATAGTCTATCCACAAAAAAATGAGAGTCATGTTTTTTTGTATAAAATAAATCGAATCTTGTTCCATTGCTGTAAGCTTCATCAGTTCCTATTCCCCGAATGTTAAAAAAATCATTGTCTTCGTACAACCTAAACATAAACCGTGGTTCCGATTTCTGAGCAAATATTGAATTTGTAAATATTAAAGCTATAATAGTAGTTAAAATTTGAAACGCGTTTTTCATGAAGATTAAATTTAAAAAGTTCTTTCATCTGAGCTTTGACTTAGAACACTAAATACATTTTTTTAAAGTGATTATTAATAGTAAAGGAATTTTGAAAGAATAAAATTCCTTTAATTAAAAAAAACTAGAAAATCAACCCTGAATAAAATAAAAATGATTTTTAGAAGTTTTGTTTAAAATCTAATACGACCCTCTTAGATTTTAAACAAAGCGTATTATATTTGTCTAAAAGTCAAGCTTGAGGTTAAAGTTTTAAGAATTGATTATTTCGGGTACTTCAAAAATTTAGTTTTGAAAATAGCAGGAAAATGAAGCCCGTGAGAATCAGTTATTTTATACCAGAATTAATCTAGTAAGGAAATAATAAAATCTCAGCGGATTAAAAAAAGAGATGTTAAACATATAAAATCTATCTATGAAAAAATATGTAAGCTATCTACGCGTTTCAACAAAAGGGCAAGAACGTTCGGGACTTGGTTTAGAAGCCCAGCGTGCTATTATTGAACATTATGCAAAAATTGATGAAGCAGCTATTGAACATGAATTTATTGAAGCCATCAGTGGTAAAGACATTGAAAATCGCCCTAAATTGATGGAAGCGATTAAATTGTGTAATGAAAAAAAATACACATTTATCGTTGCAAAATTAGATAGATTGAGCAGAGATATTGAGCATATATTTAAATTGAAGAAATTATTAGGTGAAAACTTTAAAAGTTGTGATTTGCCTGATACTGATACAGTTACACTAGGAATTTATGCAATTTTCGCTCAAAGAGAAAGAGAAATCATTAGTATCAGGACAAAAGTAGCCTTAGAAGCTAAGAAAAAAAGAGGCGAAAAGATGGGTAACCCACAGTATTTTACCCAAGAAACAAGAGACCTTGGCGGGAAGATGCAAAGAGAAAAAGCCATTAAAAATATTAATAACAAAATGGCAAGCGGGATGATAGCCCGATATAATAGAGATGAATATACGTTGGAAAGTATTGCTCAAGAACTCAATAATTTTGGTTTCAGAACCGTTAAAGGAAAACTGTTCAACCGTTCAACGGTTTGGTACTTAATAAAACGACAAAAAGAGATAAATATGACGTAAACAATGATTTTTATTACGTTAAATTTCCCTCGCTGTTCTTACCTTTGATAAATATTATTTTGCATTAATTAGACTTAAAAATTGTGAGCATACAGAGCAACCTTTTAAAAATTATCCAAGAAAATGCTACGGAAAAAGAGCTAAATTGGATTTTAAGCAAGACATCGGGTGATAGTAAACATATTTTAACAGCATTTGTCGCCACACCAAGATTTGTATCAAAAAAGACAGTAACTATTTTAGTTGATAACGAAAATCTTGTTCATGAATGGACGATGGACAGGTTAACAAGAGTTCATTTATTGTTATCTATTCCACACGACTCAGAAGAAACGTATCTTAAAAATATTAATTCACTTTTTGATACCGCTGAAATCAATGAAGCTGTAGCCTTATATTCAGCTTTACCTTATTTAGCTTTCCCTCAAAAATGGGTTTACAGGGCTACAGAGGCCGTTCGTTCTAATATTGGTTTGATTTTCGATTCTTTAGCATTTAGAAATACTTTTGCTAGTACATATTTTTCTGAAGCAGAATGGAATCAATTAGTGTTAAAATGTATTTTTAATGATAAGCCTATTCATTTAATTCATGGTCTAACTGAAAGAGCCAATCAAAAATTAGCGGATACGCTTTCAGATTTTGCCCATGAACGTTGGGCTGCTGGTAGAACAGTTCCAGCACAAGTTTGGCGATTAGTTATTCAGTTTTTGAACGAGAGTTTATTGAAAGATATAGAGAAGTTATTGTTGACAGATAGTCAGCAAAATCAAATTGCTGCAATATTAGTATGCAAAGAAACGACTTTTGAGCCTGCAAAATCCTTGCTTGAAAAATATTCAACATTAGTAGAAGGACTTGATAGTCAGCGTATTTATTGGAAAACGTTAGAAGAATAAGTAATTATTGCTTCTATTGTCCGATAATAAAGGATATACTAATTAGTATTTTATTCGAAATTTAAAGCTAGTTTAAAGTGAAGTTTGTGTGTTGATCTTTGAACTAGTTGTTAACCACTAATCAAATGTGCCAAAAACATAATGAAATAACCCAAAATCCTTCACACTTTGAAGGAACAGCCGAAGAATTGGCAACGGCTACGAATGTACAAGTCAATTTCATGGATTATATCAAAGACATGAAGTTTTTTGATCCACACATTCACATGACTTCTCGTACAACTGATGACTATCAAGCATTGGCTGATGCGGGCGTGGTAGCTATTATTGAGCCTGCTTTTTGGCTTGGTCAACCACGTACAGGGCTTTCAACTTTCAAAGATTATTACAGTAGCTTGATAGGATGGGAGCGTTTTCGTTCTTCACAATTTGGTATCAAACATTATTGTACTATCGGTCTGAACTCTCGCGAAGCTAACAATGAAGCGCTTGCCGAAGAAGTGATGGAAATTTTACCGCTTTATTTATATAAAGAAGGCGTTGTAGGTGTTGGTGAAATTGGTTTTGATGACCAAACACCTGCCGAAGAAAAATATTATCGTTTACAGTTAGAGTTAGCCAAAGAAGCAGGCTTACCCGTTCAGGTACATACTCCGCATCGTGACAAGAAAAAGGGAACTGAAAGAAGTATGGCTATTGCACTAGAACATGGTATTAGTCCTGAAATGGTAATTATTGATCATAATAATGAAGAAACTGTAAAAAGTGTATTAGACCAAGGTTTTTATGCTGCGTTTACCATTTATCCTTTTACAAAAATGGGTAATGAGCGTATGGTAGAGGTGGTAAAACAATATGGTTCTGAAAGAATTATGATTAATTCTGCGGCTGACTGGGGCATTAGCGACCCATTGGCTATTCCAAAAACGGCAGCATTGATGAAAATTAAAGGTATTTCTGATCATGATATTCGTTTGGTTACCTATCAAAATGCCATTGATGCCTTTGCTCAGAGCGGACAAATTAATGTAGATGATTTTGAAAATCCGCAAGAAATAGACCAAAGTCTAAAATTTAATGGCAACACGATTCTGAGAGGCGGACAACAACCAAGAGTCGATAAAAATGCCTTAATCATTCGTTAAGTTTTGAACATAAAAGCATACTTCCAACTTTTAAGACCTGCCAACATTGTGACATCCGTAGCTGATATTTTCGCTGGGATTTCCATCGCAGGTTTTATTTTTTCAAGCGATACTCAAAGTATTCAAACGGTTCTTTTACTCGTCATTGCTACCAAGTGTTTATATGGCGGTGGTATCGTGTATAACGATGTTTTTGATGCTGAACTAGATGCTGTAGAGAGACCTGAACGACCTATTCCAAGCGGAAGAGTCAGCAAGCAAAGTGCTGCCATGTTCGGCAGTATTTTACTTATATTTGGTATTATTGCAGCTTTTCTGAATAGTACTCAAAGTGGATTAATCGCTATTGCTGTTGCTATTTCGGCATTGGTTTATAATCGTTTCGGTAAACATCATGATATCATCGGCCCAATCAATATGGGGCTTTGTCGTGGTGGGAACCTGATTTTGGGGATGTCTGCTGTAGCTACTGCTCCAGCAGAACTGTGGTATTTAGGCATTATTCCTGTTATATACATAGCTGCCATAACAATGGTAAGTAGGGGAGAAGTGCATGGAGGAAGCCAAAAAACATTATACTTTGCAGGATTTTTATATGCTTTTGTTAGTATTTCTCAATTGCTTTTTGCATTTCAATTAGGCTATTTTGAACTAGCTATTGGCTTTGTATTATTACACATATACTTGATTTTCAAACCATTAATTACAGCCATTACTAACCCAATAGGACCTAATATCGGTAAGGCTGTGAAAGCAGGAGTACTGTCTTTAATCGTAATGGATGCAGCATGGGTAAGTGTTTCTGGAAACTGGATTCTTGCTTTATGTGTTTTAGCATTGTTGCCCCTTTCTATGAAATTGGCGAAGTTATTTGCCGTTACATAAAGCAAGGAATTATATGCATTGATAAAGCCAATGGTATGGCTTCATCATTAGTTAAATATTATTTAAAATTTGATTTTTTACTCGTATTATAAATGTCTCAGATTCAGCAAACATTTCAGGTTAATTTTTCGTACAATATCATATTTACCGAAAATCTTTTCGCCCCTGAAAACACTACTTTAATTACTTTCTTAAACGATTTTGGCAGTCATTATGGTGCGAATGAATTTCGTAAGAAAATTTTATTTCTAATTGACGAAGGTGTTGCCAACACTCATCAATACTTGCAAGAAGCCATAAAAAAATACTTTGAGGGTCAAGAACAAGTGGAGCTAGTAGCAGACATTATCGTGTTACCGGGTGGAGAACAAGTAAAAAATGATGAAATATATTTAGCTCAAACACTCCGAGCAATTGATACTTATGGTATCGACCGTCACTCATTTGTAGCTGCCATAGGTGGTGGTGCATTTTTAGATATGACAGGCTATGCATCAGCAATTGCTCATAGAGGCGTAAAACATATTCGTATTCCTACGACTGTTCTTTCACAAAATGATTCGGGTGTTGGTGTAAAAAATGGTGTAAATTATTTTGGTAAAAAGAACTTTTTAGGCACATTTGCTCCGCCAGTAGCAGTATTTAATGATAGCACTTTTTTGAAAACATTAGACGAGCGTGACTGGCGTTCGGGTATTTCAGAAGCGGTAAAAGTGGCTCTTATCAAGGATATAACCTTCTTTGAATGGCTAGAAAATAAATCTGTTTTATTGGCTCATAGAGATGAGGAGTCTATGAACGAGCATATTTTCCGTTGTGCTGAACTCCATGTACAGCATATTTCTAGTGGTGACCCTTTTGAAAGCGGTTCTGCACGTCCTTTAGATTTTGGTCACTGGGCAGCTCATAAATTAGAGTATCTTACCAATTTTGAAATACGTCATGGCGAAGCCGTAGCCATTGGCATTGCCCTCGACTGTGTATATTCTTATTTAAAAGGCATGATTAGCGAAGATGCTTTGGATAGAATTTTGTTGGTTTTAGAAAATCTGGGCTTTGATTTATATCATCCTGCCTTAGCGGAAAATGACAAAATCAATCTTTGGAAAGGTCTTAATGAATTCCGTGAGCATTTGGGCGGTCGCCTAACTATTACGTTGTTAGAAGGGCTTGGAAAAGGAGTTGAAGTACACGAAATAGATTTCGAATTGGTAAAACAAGCAGTAGATTTTCTCGAAAAACGCTCATAAAAATTATGCAAACTGCCTTTGGACTTTTAACATATTGTAGTAATATTCATCCTGGTGTAGACTGGAACCACCATTTTTCAGTACTCCAAGGTAGTATTCCTGAAATTAAAAATTCAGTCAGTAAAGATGCTTCAATGGGTATTGGTTTGCGTTTGGCCAATCAAGCCAGTATAGATTTATCCGAAGCAGATAATTTTGAGGCTTTTCAAAATTGGTTGACTGAAAACGATTGTTATGTGTTTACCGTGAATGGGTTTCCGTATGGAGGTTTTCATGATGTCGTAGTAAAAGACCAAGTGCACGCTCCTGACTGGACAACTGATGACAGAGTACAATATACTATCAGGATGTTTAAGTTGTTGGCTAAACTTTTACCTGCTGAGATGAACGAAGGAGGTATTTCTACCTCACCACTTTCATATCGTTTTTGGTGGAAAGTAGAAAGCGACACTCCAACAGAAACTCTTGATTATGCTACTACACAAGCAACACAAAATATACTTTTGGTAGTTGATAAATTAATTACGCTTAAAGAATCAACAGGAAAGACATTACATTTAGACATTGAGCCAGAGCCAGATGGTATATTAGAAAATTCTACCGAGTTTATTACTTGGTATCAAGACTATCTAAGACCTCTCGCCATAGAATATTTCGCAAAGAAAGGGATTTCTTCTGACGAAACATTACACATTTTACATACTCATATCCAATTATGCTATGATGTTTGTCATTTTGCTGTAAGCTATGAAAAGCCTGCCATCGTAGTTGAGCAATTATCAAAAGCAAATATTGCTGTTGGCAAAATTCAAATAAGCTCAGCTATTAAAGTAGATTTTACGAAAGATGCTGAGGAAAAATTAAAAGCCATTGCTCAGTACGATGAAGTCAGCTATTTACACCAAGTAGTTGCTAAGAAAGCTGATGGTACTTTTGAAAAATACCAAGATTTAAACCATGCTATTCAAGCATTTGCACCAGAAAAACACGTAGAATGGCGAGTACATTTTCATGTGCCTTTATTTATTGGACAATATAGTGAGCTTTCTTCAACACAATCAGACATTGTAGATACCATAGCCATTCATAAACAAAAACCTTTTACTAATCATTTAGAAATTGAAACTTATACTTGGGGTGTTCTACCTCCTGAAGTGCAAGTCCCTCTGAATGAATCAATTGCTAGAGAAATTAACTGGGTGAAAGGATTGCTGTGAGCAAATCGGCTTTCGGTCATCTGCTTTCGGCTTGGTTTTCGCTTTACTCATAGCATAAGATATAAATATTTGACATATTTCTAACAAAAATGCTGAAAGCTGACGACTGACAGCAGATAGCTAAAAAATAATATGCAAAAAACAGTAGTCATTGATGTAGTCGGATTGAGTACTAGCGTCATCGGAGAACATACTCCATTCATTAAAAAATATCTTTCTGAGCATCAGCTTACCCATATAAAACCTGTCTTACCTGCCGTTACTACCACTTCACAAAGCTGTTATGTAACAGGAAAATTCCCTGATACACACGGTATTGTTGGGAATGGCTGGTACGACCGTGAAGACAATGAACATAAATTCTGGAAGCAATCCAACAAAATAGTAAAGGCTGAGAAAATTTGGGAAGCTGCTAAGCGTCAAGACCCAAATTTTACCTGTTCTAAAATGTTTTGGTGGTATAATATGTATTCTTCGGCTGATTATTCTGTAACGCCAAGACCTCAATACCATGCTGATGGCGTGAAAGCCCCCGATTGCTATACACAACCAGCAGATTTACGGGATAAACTTCAAGCTGATTTAGGGACTTTTCCATTATTTAGTTTTTGGGGGCCTAATGCTAATATAAAATCTTCAAAGTGGATTGCTGATGCGTCTATCTGGGTTGACAAAGCGCATGACCCAACCCTAAGTTTGATTTACTTACCTCATTTAGATTATTGCTTACAGAAATATGGTGTTGATTTTTCTAAAATCCATAAAGAATTAGGAGAAGTAGATAAGCTAGTGGAAGACTTGGTAACGCATTATCAAGCTCAGGATACGAACATCATCATTCTATCTGAATACGGTATCAACAGCGTGAATAATCCTATTCACATCAATAGAATATTCCGAGAAAATGGGTTGATTTCTGTAAGGGTAGAACGTGACTATGAGTTATTAGATGCTGGTGTTTCAAAGGCTTTTGCCATTGCCGATCATCAGATTGCTCATATTTATATTAATGATAAAAGTGAAGAAGCACGTGTAAAAAGTATTTTAGAAAATACCAAAGGCATTGCTTTAGTACTAGATGAAGAAGGAAAAAAACAGCATCATATTAATCACGAACGTGCTGGAGATTTAGTAGTGATGGCAGATGCCGACAGTTGGTTTACTTATTATTATTGGTTAGATGATGCTAAAGCCCCTGATTACGCTCGCTTAGTAGATATTCATAGAAAACCTGGCTACGACCCTGTAGAGATGTTTATGAATCCTGCTAATCCATTTATTAAATTAAGAGCAGGCTACAAATTAGCCCGTAAATTATTAGGGTTTAGGTATTTGATGGACGTTATTCCATTAGATGCGACGCTTGTAAAAGGTTCGCATGGTGGTATTAATATCGATAAAGAATATTATCCTATATTGATTTCTGATAAAAAAATAGGAGATGGTGAAATTCAAGCAACTGACGTATATGATGTAATTTGGGACGCTTTGTTTTCAAAATAAGATTAACATACATTATACTAGAAACATGAGTCATCCCGAATTTTAAAATCATAAAAAAGAGGCTGTCCAAAAAGTAATTGGCAGTCTTTTTTTGTTATGTTATTGATATTTAGTATTTTAGCTATGTAAATCTTCAATCATGGCAAAGGCACTTTTCAAACCTCTTCCGCT
>NZ_JAYFUL010000058.1:0-32060 GCF_034928825.1 Arcicella aquatica
TCAGGCAAAGAAAACTAAAACTACCTTTGTAACTGAAGTACTTTCTAATGGAGATACACTCAAACAATTATTGGCTAGAAGCAGATATTTGTTATTCAAACATCACAGTAAATGGACTCAGCTACAGAAGCAACGAGCAGAGCTATTGTTTGAGCGTTACCCAGAACTTGAGAAGGCTTATCAACTATCGCTTCGATTGGGAGAGATATTCAAGGTATGTAAAAGTAAAGAAGAAGCATTCAAAAAATTGGCATTATGGTACAATGATGTAGAGAATTCCAATATAGATTCCTTTAGAACTGTATCCAAATCTATTCAAACCCACTATTTATCTATCCTGAATTTCTTTATTAACAGAAGCACAAATGCTTCAGCAGAATCTTTTAACTCAAAGGTAAAATCCTTCAGAGCTACATCAAGAGGTGTGAGAGATGTCAAATTCTTCCTCTTTAGACTCTCTAAAATATATGCTTGAAATTTTTATCCCCCAAAAATCCCGCTTGAGCCGTTTATATCTTTGTTACTTGCTAATGAAAACCCCAATTATTAAAAGCATATATTTGTAAAGTGGAAAAAATAAAATTAGAAATATTAGGATTGTCTCCTAGTTCATCTCAAACGGGTTCGTTCGCATTGATATTAGGAGAAGAGTTTGGTCCCAGAAGGTTACCTATCATCATTGGCATGTTTGAGGCCCAAGCAATTGCCATTGAAATTGAGAAAATCGAGCCTAACCGCCCGATGACTCATGATTTATTTAAAGCGTTTGCTCGTACTTTTCATTATTCTGTGAGTGAAATTTCAATAACGGACATCAAAGAAGGTGTCTTTTTCGCTAGAATTCATTGTACTGACGGTATTAAAGATACTTATATTGATGCCCGCCCGTCGGATGCCATCGCTATTGCTTTACGTTTCAATGTACCGATTTATACCTTTGAAAATGTATTGTCGGAAGCAGGTATTTCAACCAACGAGTCGTCGAAAGACCCTTTAATTGATGATATTGAACCTGAAATTAAGCCTAAAAAGACTTTTGGTGAGATTTTGAAAGAAAATCCAGTAGAACAGCTTAATAAAATGTTACAAGAAGCCCTTGCTAATGAAGAATATGAAAAGGCTGCGAAAATTCGTGACGAACTAGATAAAAGAAATTAAACAAAGGATACTAAAAAAAGCCATCTGAAAACCTCAGATGGCTTTTTGTTAAAAAGCGTTAATTGGCTTTCATTGCGATATAAAAATCGTAAATTTGTTTGTAATCTTTGCCTCAAGATGATATGGCTAAAATAAAAAAATTAGGAAGTACGCCGAATGTAATGGTCGTTATTAGCTTAACCATAGCACTTTTCTTAATCGGAATGTGCGGTTTGTTAACGCTGAATGCTCGTAAATTGGCCGAATTAGTTAAGCAAAACGTTGAGCTACAAGTATATTTAGATGACGATTTAACTACCAGCAAACTTGATTCAATTTACAAATTGTTGACCAAAAAGGAGTTTGTACTTTTAAAAGACAATTCTCCTCAAATCAATTTTATTTCTAAAGAAGTAGCAGCCAAACAATTTATTGAGGAATCTGGAGAAGATTATCGTAAACTTTTGGGTGATAATAATCCTCTTCATAACCTATATGCTGTAAAAATTAAGCAAGAGTATTTTAATGATGTCAAATTAAAAGAAATTAAAACAGCACTAGAAGTAATTCCCGGTATTCACGAAGTAGCGTATGTTGAGAATTTTGTGGAGGAGGTAAATAAAAATATTTCAAAGATTTATTTAGTACTCTCTGTTTTTGTATTGTTGTTACTGTTGATTATCATCATTTTAGTAAACAATACCATTAAACTATCATTGTATTCTCAGCGATTTTTAATCAGAAGTATGCAATTAGTAGGAGCAACCAATGGTTTTATTCGTAAACCATTTATCATAAAAGGAGCCTTACAAGGGTTGACTAGTGGTTTGGTAGCAAGCTCATTGCTTATTTTACTTCAACAACTGGCTGTTCGTAAAGTAGAAGGCTTGGTACTATTACAGGAAATGGACAAAATGATTTATTTACTTTTGGGCATCTTGATTATTGGAACGTTGATGGGTATCCTAAGCACATTCCAATCTGTTGAAAGATATTTACGATTATCATTAGACGAGCTATATTAAGCATCAATAAAAATCAACTTTCATTTGAAATTCAAAATAAAAATATAAAATGACTAATAAAGATAAATTCCCTTTTGGAAAAACAAACTACTTAACAATGTTGCTAGGAATAGCTATTATTCTTATCGGATTTTTTATCATGAGCCAAGATAAAGAAGAATTCGGCTTTGGATTTTTAGGTTTAACACTAGGACCAATCGTTGTATTGGCAGGTTTTACGATTGAATTTTTTGCTATTTTAAGAAAATCGTAGTTAAGCAGATACTTATAAATGAAAACGCTCTTTAACATATTGGATAAAGAGCGTTTTTTTGATTTATTATCAATACCTTTTAATCAACATTCATCATTTTTAAACAAACTGGATTGGGTACCGAAATCTCTTTTCCTGTTGATTTTAGCGTTCCTTTAATAGGGTCGCGTTCAAAAATAGTAATATTATCACTATCCTGATTGGCAATCAAAACAAATTTGCCCGTAGGGTCAATGATAAAGTTTCTAGGTTTTTTGCCTAATACGCCTTGATTAGTGATATAAGTAAGTTTACCAGTTTTAGGATCTATCGCATAAATAGCAATGCTATCATGAATTCTATTAGAGCCGTATAGAAACTTTCCATCAGGCGAAATATGAATATCTGCACACGATTTCCCACCCGTATAATCTGCTGGTAAGGTAGAAATAGTTTGGAAAGCCTTAAGTCCTCCCTTTTGATAATGAAAGCCTGTTATCTCTCCGCTTAATTCTTGTATCACATACGCAAATTTTTTGTTGGGATGAAAAGTAAAATGTCTTGGTCCAGTTCCATCTTGTACTTTTGTAAAAGGAGGATTACCCGCAGTCAATTTTCCAGTAGTGTTATCCAGTTGGTAAGTAACAATTTTATCAATTCCCAAATCTGGTACAAATACATCAACGTTATTGGGAGCAATGTTAATTGAATGCACATGAGGTTTTTCTTGTCTTGTTTCATTCACTCCTTTGCCTTCATGTTGTATCGTCTGAATGGCAGCGCCTACACCTCCATTACTTTCTACAGGTAAAACACTTAGGCTACCAGCCCCATAATTCCCCACAATTACCCATTTCCCTGTCTTATCAACAGCTACATGACAAGGGCCTGAGCCATTTGCTGACTGTGTACTCAATTGATTTAATACACCTTTTGTTTTATCAAACTCAAAGGCATACACCGCACCACCATTGTTAAATTCACCAACAGAATACACATATTTTTGGTTGGGTGAGATAGCTAAAAAAGCAGGATTCTTCAACCCTTTCGCAATGCTGATTGCCTGATAATTTCCAGTTTCACTGTTGAATTTATAGACGTAAATTCCTTCGCTTTTTCCTGATGTATAAGTACCTACCAATAAATAAAATTCTTTGGGTGCTATGGGTTTGGATATGTTAGTAGCAAAAGCAAAAGATTGAAAAAGTACAAGCAGTACTAGCAAAAACTTAGTAATGATTTTCATGGAGAGAAGATTTAGGACGACTAATGATAATTTCTGAAAAGATAAGTATTTTTTGATTTTTACTTATAGAGTATTGTAGGGATTAATTTTTACTCAATTCTAACATATTATGTTGCAAGATGTCGTCTAGTTAGGATAGTGGGGTATTTTTTCTACATATTTTCATGGTAATCTTTGGTACGATAATTTAAAAAAGAGATTTGATTAAAATATTAACAACAATCGCATGAAAAAACTATTATTCAGTGCTTTTATACTCGTTTTATTGGGTGTAAGCACTTCTGTAAAAGCTCAAGGGCAATACAAATCAGCGTTAGGTATTCGTTTAGGTAATACCAATGGTATTACATTTAAAACTTTTGTAAACGAAAAAAGTGCAGTAGAAGTAATTGGCTCATTCCGTTATGAAGGTTTTGGTTTAACAGGTCTTTATGAAGTACATGGAAGGGCTTTTAATTCTAGAGATTTTAATTGGTTTATTGGGGGTGGTGGTCACGTGTATGTTTGGGGTGATAAACGTCCAGGATTTTTAGATAGAAATCAAACAACCGTACTAGGTTTAGATGGTATCCTTGGCTTAGAAGCTTATGCAAGAACAATTCCTTTAGCAATCAGTTTAGACTGGAAACCTGCAATCAATATCGTTAATTATAGTAGTTTCTGGGCAGATGAAATCGCTTTGTCATTCAGATATACATTTTAGTTAGCTGAAAGCATACAAAAAAAGCCCTACGGAAGCGTACTTCGTAGGGCTCATATATATAGCTAGTTTGTTTCCTTAAATTTCTACTTCTATTCTTTTCTTGAAGCCTTTTCGGTGTTCATCAATAGGCATTACTATTTTCCATTGATTATTATAGTATCTCGCAACGATATTATCTAAATCAATAAAATTGGGTAACACAATATGACCAATAGTTTGTGGAACAAAGTCCTGTGCTTCTTCTTCCTTCGCTTTTTTCAAAACTGGTTGCAAAGCATATAGCCACAAAATGTTATTTTCTACGTCCATTTGTAAATGGTCTGCACTCAAACCCGCTACTTTTACAAATACTTCAAAAGCTTCTTCTGTTAGATTTACTTCAATATTTGGCTCAACTCTGCCACCGTTAAGTGTATTGCTAAAATCAATGTCTGCTAGTATATTTTTCGGAATCTCTATTTTATAGTTGTTCATCTTATTACGCTTTAAAGGTTAAAAACATATTTGTTAAAGATGTTTATTATATCCTTTCAAATCTTATACCAGCTCATTTTATAAGACAAAATGACTTGTTTTGTATAATGGGTAAGACATTTTGTCTAACACGAAGTGGTTTCTACAATAAATAAGGCATTTTATGCACAAATAGCCTACTAGCATTTTTATTTGCTACTACATAGTATGTAACTTTATGCTTCATTTAAATGATAACTTCGATGACTTACCCTGAATTTAAGGCAACGTTAACTCATCCAACCCCACCGACCTCGGTTCATGAATTGTTAATTGCACTTTGGTATGATGCAAATGAAGATTGGGAGAAAGCCCATGAAATAGCCCAAAGCAATGAAGGTTCAAAAAAGTATGATCAATTACATGCCTACTTACACAGAAAAGAAGGTGATAATTGGAATGCCAAATATTGGTACACGCGTGCTAAATCAACAGTTTTTGTGGGTTCGCTGGCTCAGGAGTGGGAAATGTTAGTAAAGGAGTTTTTGACTCTATAAGTTTTGCCTACCTTTGTACAAAATATAAACTAATGCTATGTACGGCTGTTTGATGAAGATATTCACCTGAAAGTCGGAGATTTATATATTAATTATGACCAAAATTACCCAATACATCGAGCAAGCCAAGGGCAAAACGCTATTTTCAATTGAGATTATTCCGCCAGTAAAAGGGGAAAGCATACAATCCTTAATGAGCAATATCGAGCCTTTGATGGAATTTAAACCGCCTTTTATTGAGGTAACGTATCATCGCGAAGAATTTTTAGAGAAAATTGTGAATGGTCAAATAGATAGAATTCCTATTCGGAAACGCCCAGGTACTGTCGGTATTTGTGCTAGCTTGATGAACCGTTTTAATGTTGATGCCGTTCCTCATGTGATTTGCGGAGGTTTTACCAAAGAAGAAACAGAAGACTTTTTATTTGATTTACATTATTTAGGAATTGATAATGTACTTGTACTTCGTGGTGACCCTGTGAAGGGCAATCCCGCTTTTACACCCGAAAAAGGAGGGCATGCCTATGCAAGTGACTTACTTCAACAAGTAGTAAGAATGAACCACGGAGAGCTTTTGCACGAAGAAACACAAGCTTCGCCAACCAATTTCTGTATTGGTGTGGCAGGTTATCCAGAAAAACATTTTGAAGCACCTAACCTTAATACCGATTTTGCTTATTTGAAAAAGAAAGTGGAATTAGGGGCAGATTATATCGTTACACAAATGTTTTTTGATAATCAAAAGTATTTTGATTTCGTAAAGAAATGTCGTGCAGAAGGAATTAATGTGCCTATTATTCCAGGTTTAAAACCTTTGGCAACAAAAAAACAATTGACAGTTTTGCCAAGAATCTTCCATTTAGATATGCCTGAAGATTTGGTAAAAGCAGTAGGGCAATGCCAAACAGATAAAGACGTAAAACAAGTAGGAATAGAATGGTGTATTCAGCAATGTAAAGAATTGATAGCCTTTGATGCACCAATCTTACATTTTTATACCATGAGTAAATCTGAAAGTACAAAAAAGATTGCAGCAGCAATTTTTTAAATTAAATTTTAGTAATATTACCGTATTTTTCAAGAAGAGTCTTTTACACAATAAGACTCTTCTTTTTGTTTAGTCTAGATGAAGTTATTTTTATAAATTACAGTATTTTTGATAGAACGAATGAATCTTCTTTTTTAATAATATAAATTTTCCACCTCAGTCTTAGTTGTTATGTTAAAGCATTTTCAAAATGTTTCATATAATAGTGGGCTCTTCACAAGTAAAGTGTTATGAATCATACATTTACTAAAATTTTCATCTCTCTTTTCCTTAAAAGAAATCTCTTTCTGAGTTTCGCTTTTTTGTGTTTTGGACTGACATCTTTATTGTATGTTGTCATCGAAAACGACAAAGGCAATACATTTGAAGAAAAGTATTTATCTGATATTCAACAAAAAGTCTGCAAAGAAATCCAACAATCAAACCTTGATTTAGATAAAGTAAGCAGTATCATCAATAATCTAAAAGTACTTAGATTTGGTTCATTGTTTACTAAAACCGAATATCCATACTTTATCTTCAATAATGGCAAATTGATTTTTTGGTCAGATAATCAGTTTGTTCCTGATTACTCATTAATCAAAGGGAATTATACTACAAAAGGTCTATTATTAGAAACAGGTAAATCAATTGTAAATCGCAGAGTAATAACAGTTGGGAAAAATAATATTGAGGTTTTCTCCGTCTTGAATTTGTATTATTCAAATGAATATAGGGTGAATGGATTGCGTGAACAATATAATACCAAAATTTTCAGGACGGACGCTCAAGATATTTCTATTACGCCTTCTTCCAACAATCACCTTAATATTTATACCTCATCAAAACAATTCTTATTTTCCATTGCGACTGAACAAGGTGACAACTTTCAGATTTATATCATTTCAACTTCGGTAATTGTTAGTGGTTTACTTAGTGTATTTTTTGCAATTATTTACTTGTTTACTTGGCTTTGGTATTTAAACAATAGCCATCGCCATGGCCTAGCTTTTGTTATATTATTAGGGTTTATGATTGTCTTAAGAAGCATCTCGCTTTTTTATTCAATACCATTTTCACTTTACCAATCAGACCTCTTTAATCCTAAGTATTTTAGTTCATCTATTTTATCTCCATCGTTGGGCGACTTAATTATCAACTTACTGATTTTTGTGTTCCTATTAGTTTACTTAGTGAACTATTACTACAAAATGAGGGCTTATTTATGGTTGATGAATTTGCCAAAACTTATTAAGCAAATTAGCACTGTAGTATTATTGGTAGGTAGTTTTGTGCTTACTCAGTTTATATATGGCCTTATTGGCGATATATATGAAAAATCCAATAATGAGCTTAGTTTGGCTTTAAACATCGATATTTGGGAAAAACCTTTGGTATTGTTTTCATTATTAACCTATGTATTGATTGCACTAATTTACTTTTTAAGTAGTCATTTACTAATCATCCTGATTATTAAACTGAACCGACGCAATGATAAATGGATGTATATTTCCTTATTGATTGCTTTGTTGTTTACTAGTCTTCTTGTTTTTATTTTCTCAAATTTTAGTTTTTTTGTTTTTGGACTTTACAGTATTTATTTGGTTGTTCTTTTTTATACGTCGTTTCCATGCTATTTATACACTTTCCGTTACCAAACGTCTATTTACTTCTTTGGTGGGGCATTGGTATGTGCAGGCATAGGCAACTATGTGGTTTATCAAGAAAATATTCAAGAAGATTTTAATCATAAAAAACAGTTTGCCAAACGCTATTTCGATGAGAATGATGAAAAAGCGGAGTTTCTTTTAAACAAAGCAAGCCTTTCAATCAGCCGAGATACGACTATTCTTGATTTGATGAAATCTGATTTTCTACCGAAAGAACAAGTAGAGAATTATGTGAAACATAATTTGTTGGATAATTATTTTTCTTATTATGATGTTCAAGTTTTTGTTTTTGATAGTACTGGTAAGTCGCTAGATAATAATGATGAAATAGGTAATTACCAGACTTTCGGGAAGATGTTTAGATTGCCAAAGTATAGCACAAAAAATGAAAAAATATATTTTGTAAACAACTTAGAGTCTTATGCTAACAAACAGTATTTCAATTTTATCCCAATTCTGAATAAAGAAAATACCTCAGCCGGTTATATTATCCTAGATTTAACGCGGAAAATTCAGCTTTCTAATGATATTAATGATGAATCTCCAATTTTTACGGGGACGAAGCTAAAAGCCAATGCATATAGTTTTGCGGTATATGAAAATGGAAAGATTTTAAAAACAGGCGGGGAAGGTTTTAATTATGAAAGAAAATTATCTAGTGATGTGCTAAAAGGGGAAGAGATTTTTCAGGATGGAGTAGAAGAAAATGGTTATAAACATATTGGGTTTGTTGACAACAAAGGTAAAGCTATCATTGTTTCTTCAGAATCACAAAGTATTGCTTCAATCTATGCCAATTTCTCATTCTTGTTTTTGATATTAGTTTTTACCATCATTATCGTCATCCTGTTTTATTCCTTACACTACGGCTTTTCGATGATGAATATCAACATCGCTAGTAAGATTCAAATATACCTCAATATCGCGTTTTTGTTACCTCTGATTTTGGTAGTGAGTATTACCCTGACCATCATCAGTGCCAAGTTCTCGGAAAGTCAGCAAGACGGTTACCTGAATCAAACAGAGAGCATAGGCATTAATTTAATGCCCGCAGTTGATAGATTCGTTCAAGGCAAAATGAGTAAACAATTTTTGTCTGATACGATTAATAGTATTTCTACAAGTACCAAAAAATACATAAGTGTTTTTGATACCCAAGGTCATTTGTTGGCTAATAACAAACCATTCAGCTTTGAAAATGGCTTCCTTTCTAATTATATCAACCCAATAGCGTATATCAAGCTGATGGAAGAAAAGGACGCTAAAGTGATGTTGGATGAAACCATTGGTGATTTATCTTTCAAAACTTCCTACTTAAAGCTAAATTCAAATGAGGGTAAATTACTCGGGATTGTTTGTATTCCATTTTATGATTCAAAAACATACTTTACCAAAGAGGTAAGTTCCGTAATTGGCTCAATGCTGAATACTTTCACTACCATTTTCTTGATTTTACTATGGTTTTCATACTTAGCTTCTAATGTATTGATTGTTCCGTTGCAGATGATTACCAATAAACTAAGGAAGGTCGATTTAAGCAAGCCAAGCGAACCACTTTCATGGCGTTCAGATGATGAAATTGGTGTTTTAGTGAAAGCCTATAATGAAATGTTGGTAAAGCTTGAAGAATCTAAGGTAGCCCTTACTGATGCGAATAAACAATCTGCATGGCAACAAATGGCTAAACAGGTGGCTCATGAAATTAAGAATCCTCTTACACCAATGAAGTTGTCTTTACAATTGCTTTGGCGTAAGCTTTCAAGAGGAACAGAACTAGATTTAGCACAAGTTAAAGACCAGATAGAATCGTTAACAGGGCAGATTGATAACCTTTCCTATATTGCTACTTCTTTTTCAGATTTTGCCAGATTACCAATCCCTAAAAGTGAGGTATTTGATTTTGCTCAAGAGACTAGAAAAGTTGTGAATTTATTCACAGACGACTCTCAGTTAGAATTAAGAATGATTGTGCCAAACAAAGCCGTAAAAGTAATTGGCGACCGTCAGCTAACGGGGAATATCATCAAAAACCTGATTATGAATGCCATTCAATCAGTGCCAGCCACTAAAACACCCGAAGTAATGATTGTGGTAGAGTTAGGCATTGAAGCGATTACTTTTAGTATTCAAGATAATGGGATAGGGATTAGGGAAGAACACCGTGGAAAAATATTCATGTTAGACTATTCAACTAAAACCCAAGGTTCGGGTGTAGGTTTAGCCTTAGCAAAATGGGTAGTAGATAATGCTAAAGGAAGTATTTGGTTTGAAACTGTAGAGAACCAAGGAACTACCTTCTTCTTTACCTTGCCATTAGCCCCTTGATATTGATGAAAAGATGAAGTAAAACAACTTACTTCATCTTTCCTCTTTTGACTAAATACGACGTAAGGATTTGTTCAAATCCTTCAGCAATATCAGCTTCAATAAAATCAATTTTATATTGTCCGCAACGCAGTTTTAATTCTTGGTAAAACTGATGCAAGATTTTCTGGTAATCAACCTTTACTTGAGCAGGATTCAACTTGATAGTTTCGTTGGTTTCTAAATCAATAAATTCATAGGGGCGGTCATCAAATTCAAAGTCAGATTCTGTCTTTTTATCCGTTACATGAAATATCAATACTTCATGAAGGTTATGTTTGAGGTGTTGTAAGGAAGAAAAAATCTTTTCTGAATTATCAATATCATCAAACATATCGCTGAAAATAATTACCAACGAACGCTTATGAATGTTTTCAGCTATCTGGTGAATTACCGACGCCACTTCAGTTTTTTTATGCTCTTTAGGCTTTTGAAGTAAATTTTCTAAATCCAAAAAGATTTTATGGATATGCGAAGGCGTAGATTTGACAGGCGTTTGAATCTCAATACCTGAGGAGAAAGTAATTAAGCTAATAGCATCTTTTTGTTTTTGAAGCATATATGCCAAAGCCGCTGCCGCCATGGTAGAGAATACAATTTTACCATTATTTTTCTCTGGATAATACATCGAAGAAGATGTGTCAATGATTAAATGACAACGCAAATTCGTTTCTTCTTCATATCTTTTGGTGTAAAGTCTATCCGTTTTTGCAAATACCTTCCAATCTATATGCCTAGTACTCTCGCCATTATTATACAAACGATGCTCTGCAAATTCAACAGAAAAACCATGAAATGGTGATTTATGAAGACCTGTAATAAAACCCTCTACCATTTGCTTGGCTAAAAATTCTATATTTCCATATTGGCGTATTTGTGCTAAATCCATAAATTATTTTAAAACTTTATTGAGTGAACTAACATTGAAGCTGTTTAAACTTTTCCTTTCGGGTTAAACTAAGTCTTTTAGAATAGCTTGTCCCAAAATTTACTCAACGTAGCGATGCTATGCTTCGCAAATTTTGAAAAAATCAATTCAAAAATATAATACTTTCACCTCAGAAACGGAAAGTTTAAACAGCTTCATTATTTAGTTTTCTTTTTAGGAGTTGCTTTCGCTGCTTTCTGCGCTTTTATTTTTTGCTTAGAGAGCTTCCTTAAATAAGAATTTACTTTTAAACGTCGATGTTTGAGGTTTGGATATTTTCTTTTTTGCCAATTTTTTTTGAGGCGATAATAACGATGATATTTTAACTTCGTTTTCTGATAAAACTTAGGCTCAAAATGAGGAGGGGCTGTCAATCTTAGTGAGTCGAAAGGCTCTAGCATAATATCACCGTCAAAGCCAACCACTTTTAAACGAACTTTTGTAAGCCCCTTATGGGTCATTTTTAACCACTTTGCTGGATTTTCGGTTAAATCAATAATCCTTCCAGGCTTAAACGGACCTCGGTCGTTTACTCTTACTATTACAAAACGTTTATTAGCAAGATTTGTTACTTCCAGCATCGTGCCAAAGGGCAATGTCATGTGGGCAGCAGTGTACTGATTTCGTTGAAGTATTTCACCTGTCGAGGTAGGTTTGTTATAGAAATACTGAGCATAGAATGAAGAAATACCAAAAGATTCATCCCCTAATTTTTGTGCATGGGCAACAGAACAGAAAAGGCTAAAAACTATGATAATTCCTAGAAGTGGTTTTGACATTTTGTGTGATTTAGTGGTTTTAATTTAGTGGCTTTCTACACATTATCTACCAAAACTGGAATACGAAATTAGCCTTTTTCAGGCGAAATAAAAATATAAATTTTAAGCATATAATATTGAAATGTAACTATGCTACATAGTGCATATAGCACAACGTTTTTTTATTTTATGAATCAATCGTTTTGTTTTCAATATTAAATTAGTCGATTTGACTAATAATTAGTGTGAAGATGTAGAAAATAGAAATTATTTTTCATGATTAACTTTTGAAACATTCAGAAAATTTATATTTTTACCAATCCGTAAACCCTAAATTGTCATAGCACAGTGGAAGAAAGAGAAAGAGAAGAATTGTTTTCGAAACGTATCAGAGCAGGAAAGCGAACGTATTTTTTTGATGTGAAATCGACCCGCTCAAACGACTACTACATTACTATTACAGAAAGTCGCCGTTATCAAAAAGATGATGGTTTTGCTTACGAAAAACACAAGATGTTCTTATATAAGGAAGATTTTGATAAATTTGTTGAAGGCCTCCAAGAAGCAGTTGACCATGTGAAACATGAACTTTTGCCTGATGTAGATTTTACTCAATTTAATCGTGAAGATGAAGATACTGTGGGCGGATTTGGTAGTGATTTGAAATGGGAATAAACGAATGAAAGAATTTATAAGCCTCTGAAATTTCAGAGGCTTTTTTGTTCTTGTAGGATTAAACTTGTAACTTTGTGTGTACTCAAGCTAATCAGACCTTAGAATCTGCAAAAACTGTTTCAATGTAACATTCTTCATAAGCCCTCAGGTATTGAATACTAATTCAAATTAAGCTAACCTGTCAGATTCATTATTTACAATTACTTCAAGAAATGGATACATAGACACTAGGAGTTGATTATTCAATTTCTACACTAAGCTTATAATAACGAATATAGTTGAATGATTTTACAGCATAGTAGTAAATTTTGATTGAAGTGTGAGCTTAACAATATTAATTTTTGAAAATAATAAGTAGATAAATGGGTCTTCAATGTGGAATCGTAGGTTTGCCTAATGTTGGGAAATCTACTTTGTTTAGTGCAATTTCTTCAAATAAGGCGGAAGCCGCCAATTACCCTTTCTGTACAATTGAACCTAATGTAGGGATTGTAACAGTACCTGACGAGCGTCTTAATATTTTAGAACAATTGGTGAACCCTCAAAGAGTGTTACCAACTGTGATTGAATTTATGGATATTGCAGGTCTAGTAAAAGGAGCTTCGCAGGGAGCAGGGTTAGGTAATAAATTCTTAGCAAATATTCGCGAAGTAGATGCTATTTTGCATGTAGTGCGTTGTTTTGCGGATGATAATATCGTTCACGTAGAAGGAAGAGTGAATCCTGTGTCGGATAAAGAAATTATTGATTTTGAATTACAATTAAAAGATTTAGAATCGGTAGATAAGAAAATCCAGAAAGTAGAACGTGCAGCCAAAGCAGGTGATGCAAAATCAAGAGCTCAATTAGCCATTCTTCAACAATATAAATCAACCTTAGAAGCTGGTAAGTCTGCAAGAACCGTTCAGGGTTTAGAACCAGATGCTAAGTTTGAAGCAATTGGTGACTTGTGCTTATTGACAGACAAGCCTGTAATTTATGTAGCCAACGTAGATGAAGCATCAATTGCGAAAGGAACAAATGAATACGTTGAGCAATTGAAAGTAGCTGTAGCGGAAGAAGGTGCGGAAGTAGTGGTAATTTGTGCGGCATTGGAAGCACAAATTGCTGAAATGGAAGACGAAGACGACCGTCAGATGTTCTTGGAAGAATATAATCTTACAGAATCTGGCTTAGATAAGTTAATCCGTAGCTCATATTATTTATTGAACTTGATTACTTATTTTACAGCTGGCGTGAAAGAAGTACGTGCTTGGACAATCCAGAAAGGATGGAAAGCACCAGCTGCGGCAGGCGTAATCCACTCTGATTTTGAACGTGGCTTTATTCGTGCGGAGGTAATTAAATTTGCAGATTTCCAACAGTATAAATCTGAAGGAGCTTGTAAAGAAGCAGGTAAATTATCTGTTGAAGGAAAAGAATACGTTGTAATAGACGGCGACATTATGCACTTCCGTTTCAACGTTTAGTAAATATTAAGTCATACAAAAAAGCCTTGCTAGTATCGTTATTAGCAAGGCTTTTTTGTATCACACTATAATTTTAAGACTACAAATTCAACTCTTCTATTCACTTTCCTTTCTTCATCTGAGCCTTTTTTGACTAATGGTCGACTAGCTCCATATCCAACTGCTTGAATCCGCTTGGTCGAAATGCCTTTTTGAACCAAATATGTTTCGCAAGCATCTACTCTTTCTTGTGATAATTCAAGGTTAGCATCAGCATCACCAATGATGTCGGTATGGCCTTCTAAACGAATTTCCATTTCTGGATTATTCTGCATCATTGTCACTAATTTATTGAGTTCAGCAAAAGAAGCAGGTAATAAGTCAGATTTAGATACTTCAAAATAGATATTTTTTAGGGCTATTTTATCACCTACTACAATAGGCGTAAGATAAATATCTTTAATGAATTTAGTTTCATTGTTAATTTTAGATAAATCAACAATATCATTAACTGATAAATAGCCCTTAGCTGAGGCAGTGTAGGTATAAATTTGCCCTTTTTGCAAAGCCATTTTATAAATACCTGTACTCACAAAGCTCTGTACCGAATCAATAATTTGCTTACTACTTGATAATTTATAGTTGATAGTAGCACTTACTGGTTTATTAGTCTTTACATCACGTACAATTCCCGAAACCTGAATGCTTGTTACTACTGGTAGTGGGGCAGGAGTATTATCTACTTCGCCTAATTTTCCACTTTTAGGTTTTGTATTAACTGTTGTGGTGCTTTTAGTTGGTGTTTTAGTCGGAGAAACAGGAGGAGCAGGATTAGCTTTTGGCTGTGTTGGCTGGGTGACAATGTCTATTGGATTGCTAATTCGTAAACCATATACATTCCAACAAGTAATGTAATCATAATCGTTACATTCAAACAAATCGAAGTCTTCCAACCCTTTGTCCAAACGCTCAAAATAAACAACGAAATTTATTTGGTCGCCAGGTACTGTTTTTCTACCATAAACTTTAACATCTTGCCCTGCAACAAGTTGAGGAATGCCTTCGGTTTTGATTAATTTAAATGACCTTGCACCATTGGCTGCAATTAATTGAGCAGTTGACTGAAAGGCGATGTCTTCGTGTCCGTCATTGACTAATCTCCCGTTCCTATCATATTGAGGTGAATTGTTATTTCTATAGGCTACATACAAGATTGTATATTTATCAGTAATGCGAATATTGCCGATAGACACATTTTTATCCGCTGCTCTACCTGTGGAGGTAGATGGGTAGGAACCTCTTCCTGATGGCGTTTGATTACGCTCTGTAGGATACTGCGTACCTCCGCCAGAACTTTGTGGGTAACTCCCGCTCTGACAACTTTGGAGTATAACCAACGATGCAAAAGCCCAAAGTAAGTTTTTCATTTGAATATAAATTTTATAACAAGATAATAAGCAAGTAAGTAAACGTAATTATTATAAATTTTAAACGAAGATAACTTATTGGTTTTTCAAAAGTACATAGCCTACTAAAGCATCTGCTCGTGCACCAATAGGGCGGTGATATATTAAAATTTCATAAATATTTTCCGTTTGCGAGTGCGTTCCTTCTAGTTCTGATTCGCTTACATTTCCTTGGTCATCTTTGGTTACATACAGATAATTATAGATTCCTTGTTTCAACTGGATAAATGCCTCATAAGCTTGACTTTCAGGAACATAATGCATTTGGTTTACCTCATTTAATTGCCAATCGTTGAAAGCACCATTAATATATACCTTTTTGTTTGCTAACGAATCAGTTTTCAACAGGAAACTTACCCGAACATAATCTGACTCCGTATCGCCACGATTGGTTTCATAATTATCAATGACGTACATTCCATCAAAATCATTTGTGGCAACATACGCTAAGCCATTTTGTGGTTTTTCAGGACGAATTTCTATGATGCTTTCTCGTTCACCTTGTATAATCCTAGCAATATTTACCAGTTTTTGTTGCGTACTTCTGCCATCAAACATCCTAAATTCATTACTCCCTTCCAATTGGTTTTCTCCTTCAAAAAACTGATAATCCATTTTACGATTGTAAGAGTCAATCATAAAAGGTTTAAGGTTTGTCAGTGTTTTGTTATCTCTAAAGTTCTGTCGAATAACAATTTTAAGGTCTTGTTTAGGGTCAATGATTTCGTAGCCACTATAATTTACACTAAAGTTAATTTGTTGATGTGTACGCCTTCTTTGAACATTATTCGGGAAAGTTACATTACCAGCTACACCAATTCGGTTTTGGAAAACCATAAAACGATGGGTAAGCATAATATCATCTTCATTACGATTCTTATACACCATCACCAGATAATTTCCAGCTAATTTGGTTTTAGGAATTTCCACAGCAAAATGCGTATAAGGAATTTTGGTGGCGAAAGAATTTCTATAATCATTGATAGGGAAATCGTTGAATTCGGTGAGGTATTCAATATCGTTTAATACCGAGGGCGTCCAATCTGCATTGCAATGAAATATTTTTACCCTGAAATTTTGAAACTCGGGTGCTAAACAGTCGAATTCCAATTTTAAAATTTGATTCTCTTGTAAATTGATGACGGGTGGATTAAGGGTTTCTTGCGGCGTTTTAGTCGTGCTCAAAGACGGAAATAATTGCACGGTACGTATATAAGGTTCATAAATATGATTATCATAAATAATCTTTTTTGCTTGATAAGTGCTCTTCTTTTTCTGAGCAAAAAAGACGAATGGAATCAATAACAAGCCTATAATCGATAAAATTTTCATAGAAGAGTGATGTATGGAGTTGTGCGTATGAGCGAATTGATACTTAGCTATGGACGAATATAAAACTAACGGATAGTACTTTAAAATATTCTACAATAGCTTAAGGCAAAACATGAGTCATCCCGATTTTTTCCTTAAATTGTGCGTTTGGGAGACAATTTGTGAGGTTTTCTCCTTAATTATCGTCTAGTCCTTACTTTTCTTTCCTTGATGAAAGAAAAGTAACCGCGCGGCGGACCGCAAAAGAAAATCAAGAATTCCTAAACTCGCTCCGCTCAAACAGTAGGAATTCGGTGTTCATCAATCATAAAAAAGCGGTCGAAATTAGTTTTTCGACCGCTTTTTTATGATTTTAAAATTTGGAATGATTCATGTTTATCAACAATAGAATATCATTATTTTACTGAACCAAGCTTTATACTTCTTCAATTTCGAGCATTACTTCTTCCCAAGCATCATTTACTTCTTCCAATTGATTTAGGATTTTTTGGTAAGCAATGTTTTCACGTTTCAATGCTTGTGCATCATTATAGATAGTAGGGTCGGCCAAAGTTTTTTCTTTTTCGGTTTTCTCTGCTTCTAATTTTGCAATCAGGCTCTCAGTATCAGCTAATTTCTGATTCAGTTTTTTTAGATTTTTCTGTGCTTCTTTTTTCGTGAAATCATCAACAGGTTTTTTCTCTACTACTTTTTCAACGGTCTTTTTAGGAGAAGTTTCTTTACTAAATTCACCATTCATACGACGTTGTTCCATCCAAGTTTCATATTCATCATAAGTACCTGGATATACCTTTATCTCTTCGTCTTCGATATACCAAATTTTATTGGCAATCTCTGAAACAAAGAATCTATCGTGAGAAACCACTACATACGTACCTTCGTATTGTTGTAAAGCCTGAATCAAAATGTTCACCGACATCATGTCTAAGTGGTTGGTAGGCTCATCTAGCAACAGGAAGTTGGCTTCTGAAATCAATACTTTTGCTAAGGCAACCCTTGATTTTTCACCTCCTGAAAGTACTTTGATTTTTTTGAAGGCATCATCACCTGAAAACAAGAAACAGCCTAAGATACTTCTTAATTCAGTTTCAAGTTTACCCGTACCTGTCATCTTCAATTCGTCTAGCAACGTATTATTGACATCTAAGCTTTCCAATTGGTGTTGGGCATAAAATGAGTCAATTACATTATGCCCTAACTTACGTTCGCCTTCAAATTGCTCAGAACCATCAATAATTCTTAAAACCGTAGATTTACCTTTACCATTGGCACCAATCAAAGCGATTTTATCACCTCTTTCAATGACAGCATTGGTATGCGTCAGGATTCTCTTAGGGCCGTAAGCTTTGGAGATGTCTTCAAGGTGCATGATAAAACGACCGGGCTGAGTTCCAAAGTTGAATTTGAAATTCACTTTGGCATTTTCATCCAAAACGTCATCAATCAAATCCAGTCTTTCTAATGCTTTTACTCTTGATTGTACCTGACGAGCCTTAGTAGCTTTAGCTTTAAACCGTTGAATAAACTTTTCAGTTTGTTTGATAGCCTGTTGCTGGTTTTCGTATGCTCCTTTTTGTACTTCGTTTCTCAAGGCTTTTTCTTCCATATAGAAAGAATAATTACCTGAATAAGGAATCAATTTTGAGCCTGCTACTTCCACAATCGTAGTAACGGTATTATCCAAGAAGAATCTATCGTGAGAAACTACAATGATGGCACCTTCATAAGTATTGATGTAATTTTCCACCCACTCAATAGATGGTAAGTCCAAGTGGTTGGTAGGTTCATCAAGCATTAATAAAGATGGTCTTTGTAAAAGCAATTTAGCTAGCATTACACGCATTCTCCAACCTCCAGAAAATTTCTGCAGGGGCTGAGAAAGCTCTTCAGTACTAAATCCTAACCCTTCAAGGATAGCCTCAGCTTCTGATTGAATGGTATAACCACCCAATGCATCAAATTCATCTTGAAAACGTGCCAATTTATTTACGTCATCGTCTTCAAAATCAGTTTCCATTTTATGTAAAACCTTATCGATTTCTGCTTGAAGGAAATTCTGACGTTCAAAAGCTTGCATTGCTACCGAAAGGATAGAATCGTCGCTTTGATAAGAAAGTAAGTCTTGATTTAAAAAACCGATGGTACAATCGCCTGATTTAGAAATATTACCGCCGTCGGGTAAATATTCACCATCAATTATACGAAGTAAAGTAGATTTACCAGTACCATTTGCCCCGATAAGACCGATTTTGTCTTTGGGCTTAATATGTAAGTTCGCCCCATCATACATTGGGCGAGAACCGAAATAAAACGAAAGATTATTGATAGATAACATACTACAAAGATAATGAAAAATAGCTAATGAGCAGTTAAATGAAGCTATCGAAAGCAGAATGGTATCAATTTATCCGATTTTCTGATTGGTTTTATCGTAAAATAATTGATTATAAACGTTTTAGCTAGGATAATTTGAGGCATAATAAATCCTTAAGATAGCATAAATATTTACTTTCTGAAAATTTGGATATAAGAAAAGGATGGCTTTCGACCATCCCTTTTTGTATATATTAATTAACCTGTGCTTTACCTCCGCCTAGATATGGGCTTTTTAAAAGCTTATCTACTCCTTCAAAAGGAACTATTGTTTTGTTATAACCAAAAGTAGTAGCGAGCGATTGTGTTTTATTATTATCACCCATTACCATATCTACGTCTTGCATCGTCATTTGGCAAGGATGTTCATAACCACAAGCATGGGTGATTTCAAGGATTTCTTTGTTCAATGTCTTTACATAATTATAAAAACGCTCACTTTTAAGGGTTGGGTCTATACCCGCTTGAAGCCAAGGACTAGACGTAGCAACTCCTGCAGGACAACGATTAGTATGACAAACTTGTGCTTGGATACAACCGATAGACATCATGGCTTCGCGCGCTACATTAATTAAATCGCAACCCATCGCAAATGCCATCATGGCTTTTTCAGGAAAGCCTAATTTCCCTGAACCAATAAATACTATTTTATCAGCCAATTCATACTTCTGGAAAATCTTATATACTTTGGTGAAACCATAGTTGAAAGGTAGCGACACATGATCTGCAAAGGCATGTGGTGCAGCTCCCGTACCACCTTCGCCACCATCAATGGTGATAAAGTCGGGTCCTTTGCCTGTTTTTACCATGTATTGTGCCAATTCTTCCCACATTTCCAATTTTCCCACAGCCGACTTTATGCCTACTGGCAAGCCAGTTTGGTTAGCCATTGATTCTATAAAATTAACCATTTCGGGAATGGTAGAAAATTCAGAGTGAAAAGCTGGAGAAATGGCATCTTTTCCCAATGGAATATGTCTGATTTCCGCAATTTCTTTGGTGATTTTGGCCGCAGGAAGCATACCACCTTTGCCGGGCTTAGCACCTTGAGAAAGCTTTAGTTCTAATGCTTTTACGAATGGATTATCGGTGGTCATTTTTATTAATTTTTCCATCGAAAATTTACCATCATCGTCCCTTACTCCAAAATATGCCGTTCCGATATTTACGATAACGTCTGAGCCATACTTATGATAAGGTGACAATGAACCTTCCCCAGTGTTATGATAACAGCCAAATTTTAACGCACCTTTGTTTAAGGATTCAACTGCCTTAGCAGACAATGAACCGTAGCTCATACCAGAAATATTTACGACCGAATAAGGTTTATATGGACGTTTTCTTTTATGATATTCGCCTATTGTTTTAGAGCATGGTACAGCACTAGGGTCTTTTAGGTTAGGATGATTATCTGCTAACTTATGCCCCAACATGGCATGTTTGATAAAGATATAACCCGCAGTGTTGAAGTCTTGGTCTGAACCAAAGCCCTGTAAGTTGTTTTCTTTTTTAGATGAAGCATACACCCATGCTCTTTCACCTCTGTTAAAAGGTAGTTCCTCACGGTTATTTGCTACGATATATTGCCTTAATTCTGGACCAATTTTTTCGAGCATATAACGTATATGACCAACCACAGGGAAATTATGCTGAATAGTATGGCGGTTCTGCAACAAATCACGAATAGCTAGGATTAGTATTGCAAGAGGAAGAATAAGCCACCAAGAAAAACTTGAAAAAATATTTGCCAAAAACATAGATGATGAGATTGAATTAAAAATTATTGAGATGGATGGATACGCATTATGAAAGATAGCAAAACAATAAATGTTTTTACAATCAATAACTTAAATTAGTAGCTTTATGTTGTGTGTTAAATGTTGATTTTTACGGATTACTTGCCAGCGATACACCACCAGATACAATCATTTTCATGACATCAGATGCTGGAAGATTCAGCAAAGTAATATTTTCGCTTGGAACAATGAATACCTCACCCGAAAAAGCATAAGAATGCGGACAGTAAACAATGACAGAGTCTTGAATATCTAAAAAAGACAAGTCAGTTTGGGTAATAAATCCTAGTTTTTGAATGCCATTTTCTTTATTGAATATAATCTTGACAGGCTGATTGAATTTCTTTTTATCACCCACAAAAGCTCCAATAAGGTCTTTTAATGAAAAATAAATTAAACCTACCAATGGCAGTTTGGAAACGCCTTCTTCTAATATTTGGATAAGGGGCAAAGAAATAAACGTTGACCCCAAAAAACCAACAATCATGATGATGGCCACCATGATGACTAGGCCCGTTCCTCGGAAATAAAAATAAAACTCTTGGTCTAATGAGTTCAGAAGGTTGAAAATAATGTAACCAGTTATATAGACAGGGGCTAATAAAAATAATCCCTTTACGAAATAGCTAAACAGTTTGGCTGTGATACGTTTTATTCTGAACGACATTTTTTTACTTATTTATATGCTCAATATTGATTGGTTAACGCTTTCTTAAGAAGCTAGGTTCTTAAGAATTGGGTGATTGAATTAAAAAATATCTCAATCACTTCAATTTACTACAAAAGTAAGGATGGAATGATATTCTACCGATTTAAAGTAGGTTATTTCATCAACAATATATAAAATTTTGAATGAATATGATACAGATTAATCATCAATGCTAAGGTATATATTTGATATTCCTATCCGATATTTCTGCTTTTTACTTGAAAAAAGACTTTCATCGAACAATTATTTGTAATTTTGTGCTCCTCGGATATTGACAAATAGGTAAAATTATTAGAAAATAATCTCAATTTCATTCATGATTTACGAATATAGCTCACTACAAAACTTTATTAAAAATGTCTTTCTTTCAATAGGATGTTCGGAAGATGATGCAGATTTGGCTTCAAAAGTATTAATTTCTGCCGACCTCCGTGGTGTAGATTCGCACGGAACAGCAAGATTAAGTGGCTATGTTCGTTTGTATGATAATGGAAGATTGAACCCTAAGCCAGATATTAAAATCATCCATGAAACGCCTTCTACGGCTGTGATTGATGGTGATAAAGGTTTAGGTTTAGTAGTAGCACCCAAAGCGATGCAAATTGCCATGGAAAAAGCAAAGAATGTGGGTTCTGGATGGATATCTGTACAGAATTCAAACCATTTTGGCATTGCGGGCTATCATGCTATGTTAGCTTCTGACAACGATATGATAGGTTGGGCTATGACTAATGCAGCACCATTAGTAACGCCAACTTTTTCAAAAGAGAAATTGTTAGGAACCAACCCTATTGCTGTAGCTGTTCCAGCACAGAGGAATCCTGCCTTCGTAGCCGATTTTGCTAGTACAGCAGTGGCTTATGGTAAAATGGAAATTTTACAAAGAAAAGGGGCAGCCGCACCCATTGGCTGGGTACAAGATAAAGAAGGGAACCCTACTGATGATTCAAATGCTGTAAAAAATGGCGGAGCATTGTTGCCACTCGGTGGTGACCGTGAACATGGTTCGCATAAAGGGTATGGTTTGGGTGCTATCGTGGATATTTTTTCTGGTGTATTATCAGGCGCTAACTTTGGCCCTTGGGTTCCGCCATTTGCAACGGCAGGATTTATGACTGCTGGCGAGCAAGTAGGAAAAGGAACTGGACACTTTTTAGGAGCCATGAGAATAGATGCTTTCCGACCAGCTGACGAATTTAAAGCAGATATGGATAAATGGATTGACCGTTTTCATGCAGCCGAAGCAGTAGAAGGGAAGAAAGTATTAGTGCCAGGCGACCCTGAAAGAGAAATTGAAGCAGAACGTAAAGCAAATGGTATTAATCTATTAGAACCTGTAGTAAAAGACCTGCAAGCATTGGCTGATAGATTTGGAATTGATTTTTAAGATTTAGATAATGAAGCTGTTTGAAGTTTCTGTTTCTGAGGTGAAAGTATTGTATTTTTGAATTGATTTTTTCAAAATTTGCGAAGCATAGCATCGCTACGTTGAGTAAATTTTGGAACAAGCTATTCTAAAAGACTTAGTTTAACCCGAAAGGGAAAGTTTAAACAGCTTCAATATTGGGAGTACATGTGATTACTTTATTTTTAACAAAATTGCTAAAACAAAAATAGAAATGAATACAATCATCATTGAACCAAACTCGCAAGCAGACTATCAGCTTTTTATAGATTTGGCTAAGCGATTAAAAGCTAAATTTAGTATTAGTACAAACGTAATTGAAACAAAGAACGAAACAATAGACGAATCAGTATTCTTTGCATTGGCAGGTAGCTTAGACTTACCCGAATCAAGTGAAGAATTAATCAAAATAATAGAGGATTCAAGAACCACTAAAGAAATAGATACTTCATGGGTAGAATAAAATATTTATTGGATTCAAATATTTGTATTCATTTCATAAAGAATGATTTTAATATTCCAGCTAAAATCTCATCAGTGGGCTTGAAAAACTGCTTTATTTCAGAATTAACAATTCTTGAACTTATGTATGGAATAGCCAATAGTTCTTCAACTAGAAAAGATGAAAATAAAGCTAAATTAAAACAGTTTATTGAAGGTTTTCAGGATAGAGTTTTACCTATTCGACCTGTTTTCGAAGTTTTTGCAGAGCAAAAATCTCGTTTAAAAAAGATGGGTACGCCTATAAGTGACTTTGATTTATTGATTGGTAGTACTGCAATTACAGAGGATTGTATTCTAGTCAGTCGAAACCTAAAAGAAATGCAACGAATTGAAGGACTAACTTTTGAAAATTGGATTGATTAAATAAATAAAAACAATCATTTAAAAACGCTTGAGCGTTATTTCATTATCATTACAATGCAACAAAACCATAAATTATTACGCTACTTCTTTATCGCTTTCGCTTTGTTTGCGACAATGTTTTCTTATTATGTCTGGCAAATCACCAAAACACCTAATTATGAAGTAGATCAGAAAAAAGGTTTTGCCCTTTTGATTCCTAAAGGCGCAACTTTTGAAACTGTTTGGGACTCGTTGAGTAAACATAAAATTGTGAAAGACGAACTTTCATTCAAGTTCTTAGCCAAATTGTTGGAATATAAAGAAAATGTGCGTGAAGGACGATACGTAATCAAGGCTGATATGGGTAATTATGAAGTAATCAAAAAACTTCGTTCTGGTAATCAAGATGCTATCAAACTTACTTTTAATAATATTCGCTTAAAAAAGGATTTAATTCATAAAATTGGTAATCGATTCGAATTTGATTCAACTGCGCTGGCTAGGATGCTAGATGATTCAGTAGTGGCACAAAAATATGGCTTTACGAAAGAGACCATCATGTGTATGTTTTTACCAAATACGTATGAAGTATATTGGACTACAACTCCTGAAGAACTGATGAGTACCATGAAAACGTGGTATGATAAATTCTGGACGGAAGAGCGTAAAAGAAAAGCAACAGAAATTGGTCTAGACCCTATCAGAGCACAAATAATGGCTTCAATCGTGGAGGCTGAAACAAAGAAAGCTGACGAAAAACCAAGAGTAGCAGGGGTATATATGAATCGTTTAAAGGCTAATATGCCTTTGGGTGCTGACCCAACGGTTGTTTTTGCTCACCAAGATTTTACTATTAAAAGAGTAACCAAAGCACTTTTGCAAATTAACTCGCCTTATAATACCTATCGTGTAGTTGGGTTACCTCCGGGGCCTATTAATTTGCCAGATTTGGCTTCTATTGATGCGGTATTGAATTATGAACACCATAACTATATGTACTTCTGTGCAAAAGAAGATTTCTCAGGCTATCACAACTTTGCTGAAACCTTTGCCGACCACCTTAATAATGCGCGTATTTATCAAGAAGCACTGAACAAATTGAACATCAGAAAATAATCATTTGTAATTAATTATTTCATCAACAATGTATCAACACGAATATCAGTACAGAGTTAGATATGCAGATACTGACCAAATGGGCTATGTTTATTATGGAAACTATGCAAGGCTTTACGAAATTGGTAGGGTAGAGGCGCTCAGGAGCCTTGGCTTTAGCTATAAAGCAATTGAAGAGTCTGGTGTGATGATGCCTGTTTATGAGAATACATCAAAATATATTGCCCCAGTATTGTATGATGATTTACTGACAATTCGTACGTCTATCAAAACTATTCCCGCAGCTAGAGTAGTTTTTCATTATGAAATTCTAAACAGTAAGGGCGTGTTGGTACATAAAGGCGAAACTACTTTAGTTTTCGTGAAAATGGAAAATAATAGGCTTACAACGGCACCTAAAGAGTTGTTGGAACGATTGAGTGCTTTCTTTGCTTAATCGTTAATTAAAAATCGCATAATGCTAACAAAAATACAACATACACAAGCATACAATCGATTTCGCCTTTTCTTGAAGCGTTATCATTTAGAAAATGTAGCTACTAGTGTTTACCAAGTCTATAAAGTTTTAATTAAAAAAATTACCCTATTTGATATTGATGTTCGGGCAGCCGCAGTAGCTTATAATTTTACCTTAGCGATATTCCCGACTATCATTTTCTTATTTTCTTTGATTCCTTATATTCCTGTTAATAATCTTGATTTAAAAATCATATCATTGCTTTCAGAGGTATTGCCAAAAGGAATTTTTCATGAAGCCCAAGAAACTATCACTGAAATTGTCAGTAAACCCCGTGGAGGAGTGCTTTCGTTGGGTTTTATCTTTGCTTTATATGCCTCTACAAGCGGGATGCTGGCTTTGATGCGAGCCTTCAACATGACCTATAAAACATCTGAAAAACGTGGATTTATAAAGGCACGCCTGATAGGTATTATGTTGAACTTTTTGCTGACTTTTGTATTAATCGTAGCAATTGTGGTGTTAATTGTGGGAAGAGTAATGGTCGATTTCCTTTTTGATGAAGGCATCATGAACCGAGATTTCACTTTTTATGCACTTCAACTCCTTACGTATTTTGTGATATTCCTGGTTTTTTTCGTAACTATCTCCATCATTTATTATTGGGCTCCTGCTATTCATAAAAAATGGAATTTTATCAATGCGGGTTCTATCACTGCTTCCATTCTTACGATATTGATTTCTAACTTATTCTCTTATTATTTATCCAACTTTGCTACATATAACAAACTTTACGGCGCTATCGGTACCTTCATTGCTTTAATGGTTTGGCTGTATTTAGTTGCCTTGATTCTTATTCTAGGATTTGAAATAAATGCTAGTATTACTGAGGCCCTTCATTCTTCAAAAGAAACGGATACTTTAATTGATTCAGAGACATAGATTTCATACAAGGTGTGTTTAGAACTGCCTATCCTCTATTGTGAAATTCCCGTAACTTGCCACATCAGGAATTAATTACTGATAAAAAATGTTAAGGCTAGAACGAACAATAACTAAATAGAGGGTAACAGCGTTAATAGTTGTCTTTTCTTCAAAGCAGTAAAATCTTAGTTCAACATTACACCTTTTATAATGGAATAGTTTTTTCGTTACATTAACCATAAAAACAATCTATAAGAGCGATGGCGGAGTTTATAAAATTATACGAAAAAGGCACCGATATGAAAAAGATAAACCATATCGTGAATTGCCTAAAAGATGGGGGTGTAATTATTTATCCAACCGATACAGTTTATGGAATGGGCTGTGATATTCATAATACACGTGCAGTAGAAAGAATTTGTCAAATAAAGGGCATCAAGCCTTCCAAGAATAATTTCTCTTTTATCTGTAATGATTTAAGTCATATTGCAGATTATGCCAAGGTATCCAATGCAGGCTTTAAATTAATGAAAAAAGCTTTGCCTGGCCCTTTTACTTTTGTGTTAGAGGGCAACAATAAAGTACCAAAAGTATTATCGCAGAGTAAAAAAACCGTAGGTATTCGGATTCCAGCGAATGAAATTCCAAGATTGATAGTAGAAGAACTCGGCAACCCCATCATCACAACCTCAATTTATGATGATGATAGTATTGTAGAATATTCAACTGACCCTGAGTTGATTTTTGAGAAATTCCAAAATCAGGTTGATATTGTGATTGATGGTGGTTATGGAAATAACATACCTTCAACGATAGTAGATGCCACCTCGGATGACTTTGAAATTATCAGACAAGGTCTAGGAGATTTATCTCTCTATTTATAACAAAAAAGCTTGCCTAATAAGCAAGCTTTTTTTGTTAGATAAAAATACAATCAAGGTTTTATCTCATGTTTCTCTCTTTTATGTTTCCATCTCCTGTGTGACCATAAGTAAGATGACGGATTTTGTTTTATGGAAGCATCTAATGTTTGAACAAAACGCTCAAGGATTTCATTAGGAGCAAGATTTTCATAAGGAGGAGATACAATCTCTGAAAGATTCATATCATAGAATCCTCTTTTTTTTCTGACAAATTCCATAAAAATTACTGGATAATCAAATTTACGGGCTATTCGTTCAGGTCCCGTGAAAAACGCAGAATCCTGATGCAAGAAGTTAGTCCAGTAGGCTGATTTTAAATGACTCGGAATTTGGTCAGCAGCCAAACAAATAGCTCTTGGTTTATCTTTCCTTTCAATGGTAACTCTAATGGTATCCTTTCTTTCGATTAAAAAAGCCCCAAAGCGACTTCTGATTTCGTAAGTAAGCTTATCGAAGAATGGACTACTTAGTTTTTGATAAACTACATCTAAATTAACTCCGTGCAAACAAACAGAATGAATGGCCCATTCCCAATTGCCTTGATGCCCACCTACAAAAATAACAGGGATGCCATTATCTAAATATTTTTTTACAACCTCTAAATTGTTTATTTGTACCCGCTGTTTAACTTCTTCTGCTGAAATGCTTAACCCTTTAAAAAATTCAATAAAAACATCTGCAAGGTGGTGATAAAACCCCTTGGCGATTTCATTGATTTCCTTTTCGTTTTTATCAGGAAAAGAATTTCTAAGGTTTTCTAAAACTACCTTTTTGCGGTATTTCAATACGTGAAAAAGTAAAAAACAGGCAAAATCAGAAATGCCATAAAGTACCCAAAATGGTAAAATAGAAAGAAATTTAAAAAATAACATGTTTTATTTTTGCGAATTTGTATTTTTTCTTGATAAATAGAATGATTTTGACATAAAAATTTGAAATTAAATCATTCTGCTGTATTTTAGGGAAATGATAATTGATTTACAATATTTACCCAGTCTCGAATATTTTGTATGTTTACTTCAACACGAAACCGTTGTTATTGAAGCACACGAATATTACGAAAAGCAAAGTTACCGAAATCGTTGTATAATTCAGACAACTAATAAAATTGATACGCTGTCTATTCCAGTACAAAATGGGAATGCAAAGGTATTGATTCGGGATTTAAAAATAGAATATCATCAAGAGTGGATTCGCCGACATTGGGGTGCAATACATTCAGCGTACGGAAAATCACCTTTTTTTGAATATTATTCAGAATATTTTAAAAATATTATTGAGAAAAAACCTGACTTTTTGTTCGATTTGAATCTGGAGCTTCTGTCAATTTGTCTGAAACTTTTACGTCTCGAAAAAAAGATTATATTTACAGAAAAATATGAAAAAAATGTAGAGAACGATTTGAGAAGTAAAATTCACCCCAAAAAAGCATTTTCTACGAATGGAATTTACAAACCTACTGCTTATAGACAGAACTTTGGCAGTGAATTTGTACCTAATTTATCTATCTTAGATTTGTTATTTTGTCAGGGAAGTCAGTCTTTAAAGATACTTCAAAGTTCGACAGAAAATGAACAAAGATTAATTAATTAATGTTTAAGATTTAATTTGGAAGAGATTTACTGAAAGTAATTATTAAGAAAATAACCAGAGATTACCTTCAGCATCAGAGTAAAGAATAATTGGATTTTTCCTGTCACTCTTAACGGTAAACTCTGACGCTCTATAACGCTATAACTCAAAAACTCTAAGCATGGAGGCAAAATTTTCAAACAGAGTAAAAGAGGTTATCTCGCTCGCACGTGAGGAGGCAATCAGGCTTGGGCATGATTACATCGGGACGGAACACCTAATTTTAGGAATGATCAGAGAAGGCGAAGGCATTGCTCTAGATTTAATTAAAAAGTGTGGGACAAGCCTAGATGATTTGCGTGTTACTATAGAACAAGCTACTAAGAGTACGGTTCGATCTACGTACACTATCAAAAACAAACAAGATATTCCGCTTTCAAGACAATGCGAAAAAGTATTGAGAGTAACGTACTTGGAAGCAAGGATTTTTAAAACAAACCTTGTTGGAACGGAACATTTGTTAATGGCTATTCTTAGAGATGAGGATAATTTAGCCAAACAAATTCTTGAGAAGTTCCAGATACATTATGAATTAATTAAGGATATGGTGGAATATCAATCAAACCCTAATATCAAATCGGGTCCGTCTGACACAGATGATAACGATGATGATGCAAGAATGTTTGCAAGCGGAAACGCAGCTGGAGGAAGTTCTACCACCAATAAAGGAACGGAAAAATCTAAAACTCCTGTATTAGATAATTTCGGTAGAGATTTAACAAAAGTAGCGGAAGCGGGTAAACTAGACCCAATTGTTGGTCGTGAAAAAGAAATAGAACGTGTTGCTCAGATTCTTTCACGTAGAAAGAAAAACAATCCAATCTTGATTGGTGAGCCAGGTGTGGGTAAAACAGCTATTGCTGAAGGACTAGCACTAAGAATCGTTCAGAAAAAAGTATCGCGTGTTTTATTCGGTAAAAGAGTCGTTACCCTTGATTTAGCTTCTTTAGTGGCAGGTACAAAATACCGTGGTCAGTTTGAAGAAAGAATGAAAGCGGTAATGAACGAGTTGGAGAAATCACCAGATGTGATTTTATTCATCGACGAATTACATACTATCGTGGGTGCTGGTGGAGCTTCTGGTTCATTAGATGCTTCGAACATGTTCAAGCCTGCTTTAGCCCGTGGTGATATACAAGTTATCGGTGCTACAACTTTAGATGAGTATCGTCAATACATTGAGAAAGACGGAGCCTTGGCTCGTCGTTTCCAAACGGTAATGGTGGATGCTACTTCTATTGAAGAAACAATCGAAATCTTGAATAATATCAAGGATAAATACGAAGACCATCACCATGTAACTTATACTGACGAGGCAATAGAACAAGCAGTAAAATTATCTGAACGTTATATCTCAGACAGATTTTTACCTGACAAAGCTATCGACGTGATGGATGAAGTAGGAGCGAGAGTTCATATTTCAAATATTACAGTACCAGAAGATATTGTTCGTTTGGAAGAAGCCATCGAAAATATCAAGAAAGAGAAAAATGCAGTAGTTAAATCGCAGAAATACGAAGAGGCTGCTCAGTTACGTGACCGTGAAAAACGTTTGTTAGACCAACTTGATCGTGCAAAACGTGATTGGGAAGAAGATACCAAACGTCGTCGTTATACCGTATCAGAAGAAAGTGTTGCTGAAGTAATTGCACAAATGACTGGCATCCCAGTGAATCGTGTAGCTGCTACAGAAGGACAAAAACTTCTGAATATGAATGAAGAGTTACAAGGTAAAGTAATCGGGCAAAATCCAGCCATTGCTAAACTTGTTAAAGCGATTCAACGTACAAGAGTTGGCTTGAAAGACCCTAAAAAACCTATCGGTTCATTTATTTTCTTGGGTCCAACGGGGGTAGGTAAAACAGAATTAGCGAAGGTTTTAGCTACTTATTTATTCGATAAAGATGATGCTTTAGTAAGAATCGATATGAGTGAGTACATGGAGAAATTCAGTGTATCTCGTTTAGTCGGAGCCCCTCCGGGATATGTTGGTTATGAAGAAGGCGGACAGTTAACTGAAAAAATTCGTCGTAAACCTTATGCCGTAGTATTGTTGGATGAAATTGAAAAAGCTCACCCAGATGTATTTAATATTTTACTTCAAGTATTGGACGATGGTATTTTGACTGATGGCTTAGGTAGAAGAGTAGATTTCAGAAATACTATTATCATCATGACTTCAAATATCGGAGCAAGAGACTTGAAAGATTTTGGTACAGGTATAGGTTTCTCAACTAAAACAAAAGTAGATGGTGTAGATGAAGCGATGAAAGGAACGATTCAGAATGCTTTGAAAAAAGCTTTCTCGCCAGAGTTCTTAAACCGTTTGGATGATGTAATTGTGTTTAATTCACTTGAACGTGAGCACATCCATCAAATCATCGATTTAATGTTGAGAAAGCTATTTATTAGAATCACGAACCTTGGTTATACAGTTGAATTGACTGAAAAGGCAAAAGACTTTATTGCTGAAAAGGGATATGATTCACAATATGGTGCAAGACCATTAAATCGTGCTATTCAACGTTATTTAGAAGACCCAGTAGCAGAAGAAATATTGAAAGGAGATTTAGCCAACGGAGATGTAATCTTAGCAGATTATTCTGGAGAAGGTGATACATTAACACTTTCAAGAATTTTAGCGCCAACAGCAACAGAAGAATAAGCGTTTGTTTTCAGATATAAAAAAGGTCGGTTCATTAAATTGAATCGACCTTTTTTTGTGCAATTTTATGAGTTTGGCTTCCCTTGAAAATTATTTTTCGATATTGATTTATAATAGAATCCACTCATGTTTTGGGTGGATTTTTCATGTTTATTGAGGTGATTTATTTGAAAAATACAATTTTATTCATATT
>NZ_JAYFUL010000059.1:0-32023 GCF_034928825.1 Arcicella aquatica
ATATGAATAAAATTGTATTTTTCAAATAAATCACCTCAATAAACATGAAAAATCCACCCAAAACATGAGTGGATTCTATTATAAATCAATATCGAAAAATAATTTTCAAGGGAAGCCAGTTATGTGTTAGGAAGGTAAATTAGGATATATAAAACCCCTTGTGATATTTAAGATAAATCACAAGGGGTTTCAATATTGTTTCAACCTATCTCCAAGCCTTATAAGCATTAATCAACGCATTGGTTGAAGAATCATGTGAAGTGATAGTCTCTTCACTAGTAAGCTCAGGTAAAATTTTGTTAGCCAATTGCTTGCCTAATTCTACACCCCATTGGTCAAAGCTATAAATATTCCAGATTACCCCTTGTACAAAGATTTTGTGTTCGTACATGGCTACTAAACTACCCAAAGTACGTGGCGTTAGTTGTTTGAACAAAATAGAGTTTGTCGGGCGATTTCCTTTGAATACTTTAAAGGGTGCTAATTCAGCAATTTCTTCGTCAGATTTTCCTGCTTTCTTAAATTCAGCAACTACTTCATCTAATGTTTTACCATTCATCAAAGCTTCTGTTTGTGCAAAGAAGTTTGATAACAACAATGTATGATGATTACCAATTGGGTTATGAGAAACGGCTGGTGCTAAAAAGTCGCAAGGGACTAATTTTGTGCCTTGGTGAATCAATTGATAAAAAGCATGTTGACCATTCGTGCCTGGTTCTCCCCAGATAATTGGACCTGTTTGATATGAAACCTCTTTGCCATCACGCCCCACATATTTACCATTCGATTCCATATCTCCCTGTTGGAAATAAGCCGCAAAACGGTGCATGTATTGGTCATAAGGAAGGATTGCTTGGGTATCTGCTCCGAAGAAATTATTATACCAAATTCCTAATAAAGCTAAAAGTACTGGAATGTTTTCACTGAAATCTGCTGTGCGGAAGTGCTTGTCCATGGCATGAGCACCCTCTAATAATTCAACGAAGTTTTCAAATCCGATTGATAAAACAATTGATAAGCCAATAGCCGACCACAATGAATAACGACCACCAACCCAATCCCAGAAACCAAACATATTATCAGCATCAATGCCAAATTCAACTACTGATTTTTCGTTGGTAGAGATTGCCACAAAATGTTTGGCAACATCTTCAATCGAACCACCATTTGCCAAGAACCAGTTACGTGCAGAATGAGCATTAGCCATGGTTTCTTGCGTAGTAAATGTCTTAGAAGCAATCAAGAAAAGGGTAGTAGCTGGATTTACTTTTTTCAACACTTCGGCGATATGCGTACCGTCAACGTTAGAAACAAAGTGTAAATTCAAATGATTTTTATAAGGCTTCAAGGCTTCTGTAACCATTACTGGGCCTAAATCCGAACCCCCAATACCAATATTCACCACGTCAGTGATGGCTTCGCCAGCATATCCTTTCCAAGCACCAGAAATTACTTTTTCAGAAAAGCCTTTCATTTTTTCTAAAACAGCATTCACATCAGGCATAATTTCTTTGCCATCTACACCGATAGGTGAATTAGAGCGGTTTCTTAGAGCCACGTGCAAAACAGCGCGTTTTTCAGTTTGGTTAATCGTATCGCCAGTAAACATTCTTTCGATAGCATCGTCCAATTCACATTCATTGGCCAAAGCCACTAAGATAGCTTTTGTTTTTTCGTTGAGTATGTTTTTAGAATAATCCACAAGAATGTCTTCAAAACGAATTGAGAATTTATCAAAACGTTCGGCATCATTTGCGAAGAGTTCTTTTATAGAAGTAGCATCAATTTCAGATTTGTGCTTTGTCAGTAAAGAAAAAGCATGGGTTTGGTCGAAAGGAACAGATTTTAACATAATTGCTTTTGTTATTTTTAAGTAATAATTTCTGGTTATACACACAAAAGTACAAAAGACTGCTGAATTAGTAGAGATAAAGCCTTTAGGATTTTGTTAAGAAGATAATTAATGTTAGGATAAAAATTAAATGGCAGTACTTTATTGATAACGGTCGCCTCATCTCTGAATTACATTATCTAAATTGCCTTTTTGTTAAGCTTTAATTTTAATTCTTAAATATTTGTAAATGTAATTTACTGTAAATCAATGTATTGTTGAGGTGTTTAAGAAAAGAGTTACGTCTTTATTCAAAAAAAGACGAAATACTTCGCCGAAAATTCCCTAACTTTGTATCCCGTAACTAAGGGTTGCGGAACTCCATTCTTCCTCTGTACAATTTTTGTACACATCCTCTTAGAAAAATTCAAACTTCAATTTTATTACAATGTCAGGTAAAGGGCAACCTAAAACCGCAAAATATATTTTCGTTACGGGCGGTGTAACTTCATCTTTAGGAAAAGGAATTATTGCTTCATCATTAGCTAAATTATTGCAGGCTAGAGGGCTATCAGTAACCATCCAAAAATTGGATCCATATATCAATATTGATCCGGGAACATTAAACCCGTATGAGCATGGTGAGTGTTATGTAACCAACGACGGAGCGGAAACGGATCTTGATTTGGGTCACTATGAGCGTTTTTTGGGCGTACCTACTTCACAGGGGAATAACATTACCACAGGTAGGGTTTATTTTAATGTAATTACAAAAGAACGTCGTGGTGATTATTTAGGAAAAACTGTTCAAGTAGTTCCGCATATCACTGACGAAATCAAACAAAATATTCTTTTGTTGGGTGCTACGGGACAGTATGATATCGTCATTACTGAATTAGGAGGCTGTGTGGGTGATATCGAATCTCTACCATTTATCGAGGCTGCTCGTCAGTTAAAATGGGATTTAGGAGAGAAAAATACGCTTTTTATTCACCTTACCTTAGTGCCTTATATCGCTGCTGCTGGTGAATTGAAAACTAAGCCGACACAACACTCAGTACGTGCTTTGTCTGAATATGGAATCCAGCCAGATATTATTGTTTGTCGTACAGAACATCCAATTCCACAGGAAATGCGTCGTAAAATCGCTCTTTTCTGTAACGTTTCGCCAAATGATGTAATCGAAGCGATGGATGCAGAAACGATTTATGATGTGCCTTTGTTGATGCGTAAAGAGAAACTAGATCAACGTGCTTTGTATAAATTAGATATTTATAATGACAAAGACGCTGACTTAGAACAATGGAAGAATTTCTTAGGCAAACTTAAAAACCCAACGGAACAAGTTACCATCGGTTTAGTGGGTAAATATGTTGAACTGAAAGACTCTTATAAATCTATTTCAGAAGGATTGATTCATGCAGGTGCCGTAAACGAAACGAAGGTAAATGTAATTTGGATTTCTTCTGAAAACTTAGTGGAAGGTGATTATCGCAAAAAACTAGAAAGCCTTGATGGTATTTTAGTAGCCCCAGGCTTTGGCGAAAGAGGTATCGAAGGTAAAATCAATGCGGTAAGATATGCTCGTGAAAACAAAATTCCTTTCTTTGGTATTTGTTTGGGGATGCAATGTGCCGTAATTGAATATGCTAGAAACGTAGTTGGTCTGGAAGATGCTCACTCGTCTGAAATGAACAAAGAAACACCATACCCAGTAATTGATTTGATGGAAGAACAAAAATCTATTACGAACAAAGGTGGAACGATGCGTTTGGGTGCATACTCTTGTAAATTAGAAAAAGGCTCTTTAGCACACCATGTATATGGTAAATTGAATATACAGGAGCGCCACCGCCACCGTTATGAATTCAATAATGCTTATTTAGAGCGATTTAAAAATGCAGGAATGGTACCAACAGGTATTAATCCAGATTCTGGTTTAGTAGAAATTGTTGAATTAAAAGACCACCCATTCTTTATTGGTGTACAGTTTCACCCAGAGTACAAATCGAATGTAGCAAATCCTGCTCCATTATTTGTACACTTTGTAAAAGCTGCTTTGAAAAACGCTATTCCATTGATGAAAGGAACTTCTAAGTAACCTTTTATCATTTAAAATGATTTAATAAAAGATAAGTCGTAATTTTGCACCGCTAAAGTCAAAAGCTTTGGCGGTTTTATTTGATAGAAAGTTTTTACATTTCGTTCAGGTTTTTAGGAAAATAAATACTTAGAGAATAAAACCGACAACAATAATAGATAACCGATGAGTGTATAACCGCACAAAACTCGAAAAAAAGACAAATTTACTAAAATAATGATGGACAAAAATCAAGTAACGGGGCTGTTGTTGATAATGGCGATGTTGCTGGGATACCAGTTTTTCCTAGCCCCTAAGGTTGAACCTGAAAAAGCACCTGAGAAAGCTAAAGTAGCCCAAACTGCCACTGTACATAAAGTTGCAACGGTAGATTCTGTTGCTTTAAAAGCTGCCGCTGGCGATTTCGCATCGGCTGCCATAGGTACTGCACAAGAACTTGTTTTAGAAAATAAAGACATTAAAGTAGTGTTCTCTACTTTAGGTGGTAAGGTAAAACAAGTATTATTAAAGAAATACGAGACTTACAATTCATTTGCTAGCCAGAAAAAAGAACCACTTGTAATTTTTGATGAGGCTTTTGACAAAGTAACTTTTGATCTTCCTACTACGAAAGGAAATGTTGATTTGAATAAATTGTACTTTACTACTGCTTCTAAAGGCGGAGTGGTGGCAGAAGGACAATCGCAAAAAGTTAGCTTTACTTTAAACTTAGCAAGCGGACAAAGTATAGAACAGACTTATACACTAGGCGGAGAAGGCTTTTTGTTAGACCAAGATGTGAAGCTACAAGGTTTGGATGGTTTGTTGAAAAACGAATCGGCTAAATTAAACTGGATTGAAAATGTTCGTCCAACCGAAAAAGATTTAACAGAAAACCGTAAAGCTACTGTCAATTACCTATTGAACGAAGATGAGGATTTTGACCAATTGGCAGAAACACCAACGGGTTCAAAAGAAGAATCGTTAGATAAGCCTTTGAAATGGGTTTCATTCAAGAAAAAATACTTCTTGTCGGGCTTTATAACTAAAAATGCACCGATTCAAAAAGCACAGATTGTAGCTACTGCCAACGAAACAGATTCGGTTAATATCAAGACATTGAGAGCTAACATGGATTTGGATTTGGCAGACTTAAAATCAGGCAAAGGAAATTATCAATGGTATTTTGGTCCTAACGATTATAATATCATCAAAAATGTAGCACCGGGCTTTGGGAAAAATGTAAAATTGAGTTATGATATTTTCTTGCCAATTACACGTTATGTATTCGTTCCGCTTTTTAATGTATTAGAAACAGTATTCAGTAATTACGGTTTGTTAATTATTGCGTTAGTATTAATCATCAAATTTGCGTTGTTGCCACTTACTTATAAGTCGTATGTAAGCATGGCTAAAATGAGAATTTTACAGCCAGAATTGAATGCTATCAAAGAGAAAGTAGGAGATGATGCAGCGGCACAACAGCAAGCACAAATGAAATTGTATGGCGAAGTAGGCGTAAGCCCACTGAGTGGTTGTGTCCCCGTTTTAGCCACTATGCCAGTATTGATGGCGGTATTTATGTTGTTCCCGAACTTGATTAACTTGCGTCAACAATCGTTCTTATGGGCAAATGACCTTTCTACTTTTGACTCTATCGCTACACTACCGTTCAGTATTCCATTGTATGGTAACCACATCAGTTTGTTTACCTTGTTGATGACGGTTTCAAGTATTGCTTATGGTTATTATAATAACCAAAATACGCCAGACCAAACAGGACAACCGATTGACATGAAGAAAATGGCTTATGTTACGCCAGTGATATTCATGTTCGTGATGAACTCTTTACCTGCTGGTATGAGTTTCTATTATTTTGTTTCCAACTTAGTAACTATCGGACAACAAATTGGTATTCGTAAGTTTGTAGATGAAGATAAAATCAAAGCAGTTTTAGAAGAAAATCGCAAGAAAATTGCTGCGGGCGGTGTGAAAAAATCTCGTTTCTCAGAATACATTTCTAAGCAAATGAAGGCTGTTGAAGAAACACAAAAAACTCAACAAGCTGACCCTAAGAAAAAGAAGAAATAGTGATATTTTAGCATAGTAAAAAAGGCTTATAAATTTGTTTAAAACAGGTTTATAAGCCTTTTTTATCATGATTTCATAGAGCATAAACGAAGTATAAAATAAAGATAAGTCATCCCTATTTTTTCTTGAAATAAGAATTTTATAGGATTAAAATCAAAATAGCCTCATAGAGGCGAAATATCGGTAGTTACTCAATAACATTTCCCTCCAAGTTCCGTCGAGGCGAGATATTTCGCTCCGATGGGGCTCTGGAGAATGTATTTCTACCGATATTCCGTTCCTAACGGAACGATAAATCAATAAAAAAGTGGTCGAAAATTAATTTTCGACCACTTTTTATTTTAAAATTCAGAATGACTTATGATTGAAATTCTTAGCTTTTGGTAATTTTATCAAAATAAGATTGATAATATATTGTTCCATTAATACATTAATTCATCAGTTACCGCCTTAGGATTAGGACCATATTGATTATCGTAAGGTTCTCCTTCAGTTACTAAAAGTACGAGTAACCATATTGCCCCTGCAACTGGTATGAGCGAAACCAAAAAGTACCAACCACTTTTTCCGATATCGTGTAATCGCCTAACAATAACAGCAATACTAGGTATAAATATAATTAGCTGATAGAGCAAAGATACCATATAAAAAACAAAAATGCCGCCTATAAAACCATAAATTGCCATGCATATAATAGCAGCTATAAAACAAAAAAGGGTGTTAAATAACATGAAATACCAGTATTCACTTCTTCTGGCTCTTCCGCTAAATGTAGCATAGTTTTGTAAAACTTGTAAATAATAATTCATTTGAATAGTATAGATTTTGTATTTTTTCTACTCATTTGGCTTTTCGATTACGCCCCGTTTTATGATGGTCTCTGGTCTCCATAGTTTATAATAAAATTTGGTAATGCTAAATGGCAAGCACTTATCAATAGTTATTTATCGTTGACGCTCGTCTCCACAGCATGAAAACTAAGAAAATGATAATTATATAAAATAAGCGTTAAAAATTCTACCGATGATGGGGACATTAATGGGGGAAAATAAGCAAGCAGAATGAAAAAACACTTGCTTTATATTTTGGCTATTTTGGTATATTTATTTGATAATACATTACTTGGTCGTTTATAAGTGTTAGAAAATGAATAACATACACACAGCATATTATTTGATTTTATAAACATAGTAAAAAGATTATTGAATAACAAAAATATTTTGAAGCTTATGATAGGTGAATAATAAGAGGGTTTACTAGCTTATTTTAAACATCCTAGTCAGGATACAAATTATTAGCTTATTTGCTCATTTTCTTTATCTTTGTTAGGTATCAACATTCATCAATAATCCTTACAATACTCTATGAAGCTATTTTTGTTAAGTATTTTGCATATCCTGACCTTGTCAAATAAACCTGATTCGCTTGAAAATAGTCCTCCTCAAGAACGTTTACAAAAATATGTTAATGGTTTAGCTACTACGCCGTTTATGACAAATGGAATGGTGGGGGTATGTATCAAATCAGTTACCAATAATAAAGTATTAATAGAATACAATGCCCAGAAAAGTCTTGCTCCAGCTTCCACTTTAAAACTAATTACGTCTGCTACAGCATTATCAACCTTAGGTGAAGATTATACTTATACTACTAAGTTAGATTATAGCGGACAAATTACAGATTCTATATTAGTTGGTAATATTATCATCAAAGGTGCTGGTGACCCCTCTTTCGGAAGTGGAAGAATAGATAAACAAATGGATTATAAGATTTTGTTTGAGAGTTGGGCACAAAAAATCAAGGCTTTAGGAATTAAAGAAATTAGAGGAAGGGTATTTGCCGATGGCAGTTTGTTTGAAGAAAATGTGTTGCCCGATACGTGGATTTGGGCAGACATAGGCAATTATTATGGTGCAGGGGCCTATGGGTTAAACATCAATGAAAACCTATTTTATGCTACGTTCAAACCAAGTACTTATTTAGCAGAGGCTCCGTTGGTTAAAACTAATCCAGACCTACCATATTATCAGAAAATCAATAGGGTACAAACAGATAAGCCTCATACGGGTGATCAAGTAAATATATACAGTACGCCTTATCAAGATATTTTGGTGATGCAAGGCTATGTACCAGCAGGAGATACCTTTTCAGTAAAAGGCTCTATTCCTGACCCGCCTTTGTTTGCAGCCTATTTCTTACAGAAAAAACTGGAGGAGTTAGGCATCAAGGTAAATGAAAGTCCGCTGTCATCTATGGAAGTAAGCAAAAAAAGAATTGTTTTCCAGAAACCATTTCAAACGATGAATATTGCCAGCTATTCGTCACCAGCACTTAAAGAGCTAGCCAAAGCGTGTAACTACCAAAGTATTAATTTATATGCGGAGGCTTTTTTGAAAACCTTCTCTGTGTCTTTTTCATTCGGTAACAATACGAAAGATGCAGTAAAAGGGTTGAAACAAATTTGGCAAAACAGAGGACTTAATTTAGCGGGCTTTAATGTAAAAGATGGGAGTGGTCTATCACCTACGAATAGTCTTACACCTGCCAACATGACAGATATTTTGAAAGCTATGTACACTGAAAAATCATTTAAAGCATTCTATGAATCCATTCCTGTGGTCGGCGAATCGGGAACGGTAGCTCATTTAGGAAAAAAAACAAAAGCTGTTGGCAATGTTAGGGCAAAGAGTGGCTCAATTGAAGGAGTAAGGGCTTATGCTGGATATTTTACAGCGAAAAATGGAGAATTAATGTGCTTTTCGTTGATACTGAATAAATATAATTCAGATTATGGTTCAGCGACAAAAGAGTTAGAAAAGTTGATGATGATGATGGTGGAGCTGTAAGTTTTGAGTTTTGAGTCTTGAGTTTTGAGTTTTGAGTTTTGAGTTTTGAGTCTTGAGTTTTGAGTCTTGAGTTTTGAGTCTTGAGTTTTGAGTCTTGAGTTTTGAGTCTTGAGTTTTGAGTCTTGAGTTTTGAGTCTTGAGTTTTGAGTCTTGAGTCTTGAGTCTTGAGTCTTGAGTCTTGAGTCTTGAGTCTTGAGTCTTGAGTCTTGAGTCTTGAGTCTTGAGTTAATCTAAGACGGCAAAGTTATATTAAGTTCTATTAAAAAGAAAAATCCGTTATCTATTAATTGTTATCCCTTAGGATTAACAATTAATAGATAACGGATAACAGCTTATCAATAAGATTAATCTAATTTCAAAACAGCCATAAATGCTTCTTGTGGAATTTCTACGTTTCCTACTTGACGCATACGTTTTTTACCTTTTTTCTGTTTCTCTAATAATTTCCTTTTACGAGAAATATCACCACCATAACATTTGGCAGTTACGTCTTTTCTCAATGCCTTCACTGTTTCACGAGCAATGATTTTTTGTCCGATAGCAGCTTGAATAGCAATATCAAATTGTTGTCTTGGTAACAATTCACGCAATTTTTCACAAAGACGTTTTCCCCATTCATAAGCTTTATCGCGGTGTACGATGGCAGAAAGAGCATCTACTTTTTCACCATTCAACATTACGTCTAATTTAACCATTTCGCCTTCTTGATAGCCTTTGTATTCATAATCCAAAGAAGCATAACCACGCGAAATAGTCTTTAATTTATCAAAGAAATCGAACACAACTTCTGAAAGTGGTAAGTCGAATTGTAGCTCTACACGATCTGAAGTAAGATAAATCTGATTAGAAAGAACTCCTCGTTTATCTAAACACAATTTCATGATACCACCTACATAATCAGATTTAGTAATGATTTGTGCTTTAATGATTGGCTCTTCAACATGGTCAATCAAGTTCGGCTCAGGTAATTCAGAAGGAGCTGATACCCATAGTTCTTCACCATTTGTTAATTTAACATTGAATTTCACCGAAGGAACGGTAGTAATTACAGTCATGTTAAATTCACGCTCTAAACGTTCTTGAACGATTTCCATATGTAGCATTCCTAAGAAACCACAACGGAAACCAAAACCTAAGGCCATAGATGTTTCTGGTTCCCATACCAAAGAAGCATCATTCAATTGAAGTTTACCCATTGCATCACGCAAATCTTCAAATTCAGTGGTCTCAACAGGATAAATACCTGCGAAAACCATTGGCTTTACTTCTTCAAAACCATGAATAGATTCTTTGCAAGGACGGTCACGGTGAGTAATCGTATCACCAACTTTTACTTCTTTAGCTTCTTTGATACCAGAAATTAAATATCCTACATCTCCAGCCTTGATAGATAGTCTTGGTTCTTTTTCTAAACGCAAAGTGCCAATTTCATCAGCAAAATATTCTTTGCCTGTAGCAATGAATTTTACTTTATCACCTTTTTTGATTTCTCCGTTAAATACTCTAAACATTACTTCAATACCACGGTATGAATTAAATTCAGAGTCGAAGATTAACGCTTGAAGTTCAGCGGCAGGGTCACCTTTTGGAGCAGGGATTCTTTCGACTACGGCAACCAAAATATCTTCGATACCTATACCTTCTTTACCAGAAGCATGGATGATTGAATCGCGGTCACAGCCTAATAAATCTACAATTTGGTCTTTTACCTCCTCAGGCATTGCCCCTGGTAAGTCAATTTTATTTAATACAGGAATAATCTCTAAGTCATGCCCTAATGCCAAGAAAAGATTCGAGATAGTCTGAGCTTCAATTCCTTGGGCAGCATCCACAATAAGCAAAGCACCCTCACAAGCAGCAATTGATCGTGAAACTTCATAAGAAAAATCCACATGACCAGGTGTATCAATCAAATTAAATACATATTCTTCTCCTTTATAAGGAAAATTCATTTGTATCGCATGCGATTTGATTGTGATACCACGCTCACGTTCTAAGTCCATGTCATCTAGTAATTGAGCTTGCATATCCCGTTTTTGTACAGTATTTGTAAATTCAATTAGTCTATCAGCGAGTGTACTCTTTCCGTGATCTATATGGGCAATAATACAAAAGTTACGAATGTTTTTCACGTTATTTATTTTACGGTATTGATTTATTTCATGTTGCAGTATAACTTACTCGCCGTAATACAGGTTTTGCTTATACATTTTACAAAATTACGTCCTTAACTTTGAAAAAGATAATAACTAATTAGAAAAGAGATAAGAATAAAACTTGTTTAAGTATTTTTTATCTAAATAAATCAAAAAAGTCATTAAAATTTATACCGTCATGAAAATTACTCCAGAAATTTACCCTCTGGTGGAATACCTCAATAAGTTTGTGGTACTCTCTGAAAGGGAAGTAAAATCATTTTTGAGTAAAGTGCAATTCAAAACTTGCAAGAAAGGAGACATCCTGCTTAAAGAAGGAGATGTATGTAATGAACTATATTTCATTTTACAGGGAACACTCAGGGCTTATACTAAAGTTACTGGTGAACACAACAGAACCTTCAATTTCGCCTTTGATGGAACTGTATTTACTGAGCAAGTAAGTTTTGCATCACAACAACCTTCGACAGACTATCTAGATGCCTTAGAAGATTGTAAGTTATTATATATTACTTATGAACGGCTAACATGGCTTTTTGAAAAATTCCATGGTTGGGAGCGTGCAGGAAGAATTATCAACCAAGTATATTTTTGTGATGAAAGAAATAGAGTACGTTCTTTTATGCTCGATGACGCCACATTGCGCTATAAAAAACTACTTATTGAATTTCCTGCTGTTGAAAAGAAGATTCCTCAACATATCATTGCTTCTTATCTAAATATCACCCCACAGTCGTTGAGTAGATTAAAAAAAGTGCTTTAGCGTGTTGAGTTGTGAATGGTGAGTTATGAGTCTTGAGTTATCATTGCCTGAAATTGATTGCCCTCCACGGTAATAATCTTATGTAAAAATCAAATAGAGTGCGTAGGTTTTATGAAAGAGTAAGTACTTTTTTAACTCAAAACTCATCACTCACAACTCAAAACTAAGAAACCACCCACTGCATCATTAATCCTGTTAAATAACCACAATAAGTACCTAGTGCATACCCTAGAATAGCGAGTAAGACACCTACTGATGCCAGAGAGGGGTGAAATGCTGCTGCCACTACAGAAGCAGAGGCTGCCCCGCCTACATTAGCTTGTGAGCCAACAGCTGTAAAAAAGTAGGGTGCTTTGGTAAGGTAAGCTGCAATCAGCGTGAAGCTAGCATGAAACAACATCCAGATAATGCCTACTAGAAAAAGCTGTGGTTTTTCTAAAGCAGCAAAGATGTTCATTTTCATGCCAATAGTGGCGATTAAAATAAATAAGAATATCGACCCAAATTTAGAAGCTCCTACATCCTCAATTTTCCTTGCTTTAGTTTGCGAAAGTAGTAAACCAAAGATTGTCACTAAAGAAATAACCCAGAATGAAGAGGAGGTAAGGCTGAATTTTTTAAGATTAGGGTAATTGTGTTCTATAGAAGGGACTATTATGTCCGCACAAGCATGAGCTACTGCTGTAGCACCAAAACCAATAAATAATATTAAAAGTATATCTTGTACCGTTGGATTTCTGGCATTTTCTTTGGCTCTGTTTTCAATTTTTATTCTTACATCATCTACGGCACGTGTATCTGCACGGAACCATTTGTCGATTTTAGTGGCGTGTCCTACTCCATACAGCAATAATGCCAACCAAAGCTCGGCTGTAAGTACATCAATGGCAATAGCCTGAGAAAATATTTCGGCAGGTGGGTTAAACACTTCTCTCAATGCCGTCTGATTGGCACTTCCACCAATCCAACTTCCTGCTATGGTGGCTAATCCTCTCCACGTTTCACCTGCTACTGTTTCGGGGCTAATCATTTTTACTATCCAAAGCGAGGCTGGCCCACCAATCATTACACCCAAAGTACCTGCCAAAAAAACAATAATAGCTTTTCCACCTAATTGTTTTAGCGCATTAAAATCAATGCTGATGGTGAAATATAATAAACAAGCTGGGAGTAAATATTTGGAGGCTACATCATATAATTTAGATTGTTCACCATCAACAATATTAAAGGCATTTAGTAAACCCGGAACAAAATAACAAACCAAAATACTGGGAAAGAAAGTATAAAAGCGTTTCCAAAAACGATTTTCGAGGGATGAGGTATAAAAGGTAAAATAAATGATACCTAATAATAATCCGAAGATTACGGCATCGTTTGTAATAAATGTTTGTTGCATGATGAGGGGAGATAATATTCAACAAATTTAAGTTCTTTTCGTAATTTGCAAGATAGTGATTAGAAAATAGACATAAGACACAAGAAATAAGATTTTTAAACAGCAGTATGTGTTAATTTGTTGTTCTTGTTTCTAAAGTCTGGCTTCTTGTGTCTCGACGAATACAATATCTCATGCAAAGCCCTAAATTTAAAATATATTCTTCTTCTGCAGGTTCGGGAAAAACCTATACTTTGGCAAAGGAGTACATCAAATTAGCTCTTAGAACTACTTCCCCTTTTTATTTCAATCATATTCTAGCGGTTACTTTTACCAATAAGGCGGCAGGTGAGATGAAAGAGAGAATCTTGAAATATCTTCATCAATTTGCAAGCGATGACCCACAAGACCGAGAGGATTCAAAAGGAATTTTTGACCAAATTTTAGATGAATTACAACAAGAAGGAATAGATATTGATGAGGAGGAATTACGAATCAGAGCTTCAAAGACTTTCAAGCATATTATCCATGAATATGCTAATTTTTCTGTTTCTACGATAGATTCCTTTGTTCAAAAAATAGTGGCAGCTTTTACGGAGGAATTGGACTTTCCGTTTAACTTCGAAGTAAGCCTTGATTCTGAAGTATTGCTTGATGCAGCTGTAGAGCAATTATTACAAAAAGTAAACACCGAACATTTCGAACAGATTACGTTGTCTATCAGAAGCTTTGCGATGGAAAAAGCAGATGAAGGCAAATCTTGGAATGGCTTGGCAGAAGAATTGTCTCTTTTTGGGAAAAGCCTTTTGTCTGATCAACACCAAGATGCTATCGACAAAATAGCGGATTTAGAAGCGGAGGATTTTTTACTGATAGAAGAACAGCTAAAAGCTTTCTGTGAACACCTTGAAACTAAGATTAAAACCATTGCTCAGATAGCCTTAGAAAGTATTGCATCAGCGGGCATTGATATTACAGATTTTTTTCAAGGAGCAAAGGGTGTTGGGGGATATTTTCAGAAATTACAATTCCAAGATGTATTTACTTTAGCAAATTCTCATGTGATGAAAGCCATTAATGAAAATACTTGGTATGGGAAAAAAACAAAAGATTTTGTAAAGGCTTCTATTGATGGAATTGCAGAAGAATTAGGGATTTATCTGAGTAGCGTTTTTACCATTCAAGAAACAGAAAGAGCGAAATATATTCTTTTTAAAGAGATTCTTAAACAGACGAAAAAACTGGCTTTACTCAGTCAGCTAAAAAAAGAGATTGCCTCTATTCAGAGCGAAAGTGGGCAAATTCATATTTCAGAGTTTAACAGGAAAATCTTTGAGATTGTAATGAAAGAACCCATCCCGTTTGTTTATGAGCGACTGGGTGAAAAATATAACCACATCCTGATTGATGAATTTCAGGATACTTCTACGCTACAATGGCATAATTTCTTGCCTTTGGTTGAAAACTCTTTGGCCAATGGGCATTTTAATTTAGCTGTGGGCGATGCCAAGCAGTCTATCTATCGTTTCAGAGGAGGAGAAATGGAATTGATTGTGCATTTGCACAAAGACAATCTGGAAAGATTGATAATAGGAAATGAAGACAACGATTTTTTGGTGGAAAGATACGCCAGTATCCGTCCATACCTAAAACCCGAAAACCTAAGTACCAATTATAGAAGTACTCAGGAAGTAATTACATTTAATAACGACTTATTTAACTTCATTAAGGCATCTCCCGAAAATGAAAGCCTTGCACCATCCTTACCGATGGTCTATGATGAATTCTTTGCACAGCAAGTGCCAGCAAATCCCAAAACAGGCGGACATGTAGAGATTGATTTTATGCAAGGAGAGCATGAGGATGAATTGATGTTCGAGCGTATTATGACATTGATTGAGGAAGCACGAGGGGCAGGATATAACTACGCAGACATTGCAGTATTATGTAGGAAAAATAAGCATGGTAGAATTATCGCCAATGCTTTGAAAGACGCTAATATTGATGTAATATCCTCAGATTCGCTCAATTTAAATGCTTCAGAGGCAGTTAATTTAGTCGTTTCTTTGATGAAAGTGATTCAAAATCCTGATAATACTTTATCGAAATACGAAGCCATTTATTTGTTCTATCGGGTAGTGTTAAACAAAATTCCTGATACTGATGATAATCAAATTATCAAGCAATCTATTGAATCAGGAGATATTGCGTTGTTTTATCAATTGATTGAAACACAGGGGTATTCCTTAGAGTCATTTTCTTTACAACAAATGGCTTTGTATGAAATTGCTGAGAAAATTATCAATACTTTCTTCCTTTTTGAACATCATAAAGCCTTAGATTTTCTCTTTAGGTTCTTGGATGTTATTCTGGAATTTCAAACTAAAAAGAGTACGCACCTTACTGATTTTTTACAGTTTTGGGAAATAAAAAAGGAAACGCTTTCTATTTCTACACCAGAAGGACAAGCGGCTGTAACTGTAATGAGTATCCATAAATCCAAAGGACTAGAATTCCCTGTTGTAATCATTCCTTATTGCAATTGGACTACTGATACTAACTTGAGAACACAGATTTGGGCAGATTTACCAGAAGAAAATGAATTAATAGTTGTTAGCGGTTCCGCACAAAAAACTTTAAAGAATGCACCACTGAGGATATCTAAGGCCTTGGAACAAACGGCTGTAGTAAATCAATATAAAGCCGAAAAAGAAAAAACCTTTTTAGAAAGCTTGAATATGCTGTATGTAGGGTTGACACGCCCCACTGATAGACTTTATTTGATTGTAAAGAAAAATGTGAAAGATTTTAGTAAAACAGTTGGAAATCAGCTATATCAATTTATCAACTGTCCGTTTATTGAAGAGGGCGAGAATCATTTTGAGGTTGTTTATCAAGGAACAGATAAGCCAATAAAAGCTACGAAAGAAAAAAAAGAAGAGCTGATTGAAATCAGTGCCATTACCAGTTTTGAACGAAGCAATAAAGTCAGGCTACGACAAAGTGCTGAACGTCTTTTTGACTTAAAAACCTTCGAGAAAAGTAAAGATTATGGCAATAAAGTGCATGCTGCCTTTGCTAAAATAAAAACGTATCATGATACTGATTATGCCCTTCAAGAAATTCTTAGAGAGGGATTGATAATTGCTTCCGAGATAGAAGGACTAAAGCGAACCTTGGAAAATATCATGGGTTTACCCAATATCAAGCCACTTTTTGAAGTAGCCGAAGAGTCTATTAAGAATGAAAGGGAGATTTTGATGCCAAAAGGCAAGCCTCTTCGTCCTGATAGAGTGGTGAGACTAAAAGATAAAATCGTGATTTTGGATTATAAAACAGGCTCAAAATCTGAATCTCATAAAACCCAAGTACGACAATACATGAATATTTACCGAGAGATGGGGCATAATAATGTAGAAGGAATATTGGTGTATTTGGAAGAAAAAGCCAAAGACGAACAAGTAGTGGAGGTCTTTTAAAAAGATTAAGTTCACCATGATTTATCACTAGGTAGGGATTTTAAGTCCTACTGGTTACCTATAAATATATAAATAACTGATAGTCAAGGTTTTTGTACCTAGCGAGGGGCTTAAGTCCCTCGCTAGGTATAAGAGATTCACGTGGTCAGACTGTGACATGAGGCTACCAAAGCTCGGCTCGAAAGGTGATTTAAGCCTATTTGAACCAATTTTATCAATAATTATATCTTTATTTCAACTTTTTTAAAAGATGCGGGCAATCGTTAGGATTTAAGTCCCTGCCTAGCGATAAGAATTTAAGAAAGAGAAAATTGATTTAACTACTAAATCTCTAGTGTAAATACATTATACCTATTATATTTGTTCAATATAATTTCTTATTGACGTTATACGTTCATCAATAATTTAAACTAAAATTCCTCTTCATGAAAAAACTATTTTTCACAGTTTTATGTGCATTACCTTTATTAACAAATGCACAAAGCCCTGCAAAACCTACTATTCAAGTAAAAGGTACGATTAAAAATGTTAAAGATACCATCGATATCGTATATGCTACTTATGCCGCAAATGGCAAAAGAGTAACAGATAGTTCTTTGGTTGCTAAAGGTGTATATTCGTTCAAGTTGTCTTTGAAAGAAGCTACAAGAGTACAATTCACCGCAAAAAATACAGCGAACAAAAAAGCTAAATTTGCTCAAAAGAATACAGCAGCTGTTTTCCTTGAGCCAGGTATTATTACTGTAGCAAGTGTGGATTCGTTTTCAAATGTTAGCGTGAAAGGTTCAAAATCACATATCGAGTTTGAAAAATTGAACCTTGCTTCAAAACCTTATGAAAGTAAGCTTGAGGTACTTTATAAAAAATACTCAGAGTATTCAAAAAATAAAGAAAAAGCGGCGATGGATAGGGTAGAGGCTTCTATTGATTCATTGGATGAAATACAAAGAGAAAACGTATATGGTAGCTATATCAAGAAAAATCCAAGTTCGCCAATAGCACTTTATTCATTAAAGACTTTTGCAGGATATGAAATCATTGTTGAAAAAGTAGAACCTCTTTTTAATTTATTGCCTGCTAGATTAAAATCATCACCAGCAGGGGTTGAATTTAAAGAAAAAATTACGACTGCTAAACTTACGGGTATCGGAAGAGAAGCATTGGATTTTACGCAGAATGATACATTGGGTGTACCTGTAAAACTATCTTCATTGAGAGGTAAATACCTTTTAATAGACTTTTGGGCTAGCTGGTGTGGACCGTGTAGAAGAGAAAACCCAAATGTGGTAAAAGTATTTAACGAATTCAAAGACCAAGGTTTCCATATTATTGGTGTTTCTTTAGACCAACCAAATGCGAAAGAAAAATGGTTGAAAGCTATCCATGATGATAAATTAACATGGACTCAGGTTTCTGACTTACAATTCTGGAATAATGAAGTAGCTAAACTCTATGGTATTCAGGCCATTCCGCAAAACTTACTATTAGACCCTAACGGTAAAATCATTGCTAAAAACCTGAGAGGAGAAGCATTAGGCAAGAAATTAGAAGCCATCTTTAGCAAAGAAAATGCTAAAAAAGATGAAAAGCCTAAAGGTAAATAAAATACTACAATCATGAGACATCCCGAATTTTCTCATAAAATAATGAGTTTTGGAGGATTTGTAAGTATTATCGTCTTGTCCTTACTTTTCTTTTCTTGATAAAAGAAAAGTAACAAAAGAAAATCAAGAATTCCTAATCGCAGCGGCGAACCGCCTCGCTCCGCTCAAACAGTAGGAATTCGGTGTACATCAATCATAAAAAAACGGTCTAAATTAGTTTATAGACCGTTTTTTTGTGATTTTAAAATTCGGAGTAACTCATGTTTATATAAATAAACTTATTAGTTCTTCAACAACAATACATCATCAACATAACAAAAAGCATTGGCAGCACCTTCAGCCTCAAAGCCAATTTCTATCTTCCCATTTTTGATGACTATGTTTTCAATCTTAATCGTTTTCCAGCTTGTATTTTCTTTTTTAAATGTAACCTTAAAAGTTTTGTCATTGCTAGTAGCATACATTTCAAGTTTATCAAAGCTACTGCTATTCTTTACCTTGGCAATTAAGGTATAATTACCTTTTTCTAACTTTACAAAAGGAGAGGAGGTTATTACCTGATATACTTTTCGCTTGAAATTTATCTTATCACTTATCGCAAGACTTTTCTCTCCAACAACAACTTTCCTTTCGTTTTCACTATTATTATGGTTCAAAATCGGTGAGCTAGTAGTGTCAAGGCTAATTTTATTACCTTCTATTACTGAAGTATCCCAACCTGTTAATTGTAATTGTACTGGCTTAACTGGAGAAGGAATATTTTTTCGGTCTGCTTCAAAACTGCCGTTTTTTGCATAATTGTTGTCAGTAGCCACACTCCATTCGCCTGTAGTAGGATTTATATTCCATGAACTAAGCGAATTAAAATACGGTACGCTTCCATCAAATGAAATCGGAAACCATTGGTTATACCCCAAACCATTTCCTGCGAAATTAGCCCACCTATCACCACAGTAAACTACAGTTTCCTGTTTAGTCCCTTTTATAGTATAGAAAAAACCCGTTTGTGTAACATGTGCATAATCATCGGAAGACCCATTCATCACCAACATCCCTTTTTTATTCTCATAAGGCCCTCTGATGTCATCTGCTACTAAGTAGTAAGCCAATGAGGCATCCCAACCATATATATTAGAAGCATTGAGGTAATACTTGCCTTTATATTTAAACATACAATTCCCCTCACGGTTTTCTCCTTGAAAAACTTCCTTACAATCTAATAGGTTAACCATTCCCTCCTTAATGCCAATTTCAGAAACATATATTTTGTTTCGACCCTTGCCATAAGAATAAATAAGATATGATTTTCCAGTGTCTTCATCCGTAAATACTGTTTGGTCACCCGTGTTTGATGTCCCAATCATCTCCTTCATATTTATTTGTTGATGCCACGTAAATTGTCCCGTTGGCGTATCACAAACAGTAATCAATACCTCGTTGCCATGCTGAACAAACATCGCATATTGATGTAACTCCTGAATATACGCTACGCCTAAACGACCAACCCATGTTCTACGCTCACGATCTTTCTTCTTTAATTCATCTCGGGTCATCACATCACTTTCAAAAGTCCAGTTGACTAAATCGGTAGAACTATAACAGGTTACAGATTCAAACGTAGCAGAAGGGAGTGTGACAGATGGATTGTTACGGTAAATATCCGCTTCTTTGTAATGAACACCATACCAGTAATATTTTTTTTCTTTGGTAATGGGGTCAGTAAACTTAAAAATGCCTCCTCCCTGACTATTTATAGGTTGTTCGTCTGTGGTATTCCAAAATACATCATTTTTAATATTAATTGCCTGTGCATTTACGCTATAAAATTTGCTTGCTATTAATAGCAAAGACAGCAAATGAAGAATAGTAATATAAGAATAATTAAATCGTTTTTTCATGTTTGCATTATAAAGTACCGTCAAAATGCTCTTTTTAGGCTTCCTCTGATAAAATAGCTTAGGTAAGTTTAAATAGGTTTTTATTATTACTTTTCGCCATCGCTTTTATATATCTTCAAGGGCTTGTCTAATTCCAATGCCAACACTGTCATATATTGGTCATTTACTGTTGCTGGTACATTGATAAATACAATTCCTGGAACATTACCCCATGTCATTTTACTTTGTACCTGATGCGTCAATAGATGATTTGTCCCAACCACACGGATTTTCTTGATAGTATTATCCAAGCCTTTTAACATCACTTGTCCATTGCTATTAGGCTGGAGAAACAAATATAACTTTGTAGAATCTTTAGACATGGTAGTTGGTCCATAGAAATGCCCTGCTTCAATACCAGCCAACGTGCCGAAGATAGCTTCATGATGTTTCTTATTCCATTTCCCTAATTCTTTTAATAAATGTACCTGTTCAGTAGGAATCGTTCCATCTTCTTTAGGACCAATATCAAATAAATATACTCCACCATTGCTAATCACGTCGGCAAAGATAGAAATTACTTGATAGGGCGTTTTATAGTTTTTATCGTCTGGATGATAGCCCCAGTTTAAATTGGAAGTCATACAAGCTTCCCAATAAGGAAATTTCTTTGGTTTGGTAGGCGGAATGGTCTGTTCATAAGTCTCATAGTTTCCATATTCCAGAAGGCGGTCATTACTAATTGCCCAAGGGTTAGCCTGCAAAATATTCGTATTGATTTTTTCAGTTTGCCATTCTTTGGCATTATGTTCCCACTCGCCATCAAACCACCATAAATCTGGACGATAATTAGCATTTAATTCTGCGATTTGCGCTTGAAAAAAATGTTGAAATCTTTCCCAACGTATAGGGTCATCTTGCATTTTATAACGATTACTATCCCGAGTAACAGCAGGATAATCTGGATGACTCCAGTCTATCAAAGAAAAATAGGCTCCTTTCTTGATACCATATTTATCAAGCGCTTGATAAAATGGTTTTAATAAATCTCTTTGAGCCGGAGCATTTTTCACCACACTATAATGATTTTCTTTGGTTGGCCATAATGCTACACCATCGTGATGTTTGGTAGTTAGTACGGCATAACCAGCACCACTTTCTTTAATAAGCGAAGCCCATTCTTCTGGATTATACTTACTAGCTGTAAAGCCTTTTAACTGACTCATGTAGTCTTTATGGCTGATTTTTTTATTGTAAAAACTCCAACTTTCATCAACACCTTTTACCGAATAAATACCCCAGTGAATAAATACGCCCAATTTGGCATCTTGGAACCACTGCATCCTTTCCTGTAAGGAGGCAGGTTCTTTCGTTTTTTGAGTAAACGACGATTGAGCATACAAGCAAATCGTCAAAAGAAGAAGTAGTGTTTTCGATAAAGTTTTCACAAAAATGTTGTTGAGTTGTGTATTTAAAATAGAAGCTGTTTAAGCTTTCCGTTTCTGAGGTGAAAGCATTGTATTTTTGAATTGATTTTTTCAAAATTTTCGAAGCATAGCATCGCTACGTTGAGTAAATTTTGGAACAAGCTATTCTAAAAGACTTAGTTTAACCCGAAAGGGAAAGTTTAAACAGCTTCATATAAAAATCTTTTCAAGTACAAATTCTTATTCTAAAGATAAATAGGTTTTTTCAATTACCTAAAAAGAAGTGTCGATTTAAAAGCATAAAATGTATGGGGCATAAAAAAAGCTACTGCGTAAACAGTAGCTTTTCCCTAAATATCTAAATTTTATCATCTATCCAACTGAACCTTCAAGCGATACCGCAAGAAGTTTTTGAGCTTCTACTGCAAATTCCATTGGCAATTGGTTTAATACTTCTTTGGCATAACCGTTTACAATTAAGGCTACGGCAGCTTCAGTAGAAATACCACGTTGGTTACAATAGAACAATTGGTCTTCACCAATTTTAGAAGTAGTCGCTTCGTGTTCTACGGTAGCCGTTTTGTTCTTAACTTCAATATAGGGGAAAGTGTGTGCTCCACAACGGTCGCCCATCAATAGAGAGTCACATTGAGAGAAGTTACGAGCATTGTCTGCACGTTTCATCACTTCTACTAATCCACGATACGAGTTATGAGATTTACCAGCAGAAATACCTTTTGATACAATTCTTGATTTGGTGTTTTTACCAATGTGAATCATTTTAGTACCAGTATCCGCTTGTTGCATATTATTGGTAACCGCTACTGAATAAAATTCACCAATAGAATTATCCCCTTTCAAAATAACAGAAGGATATTTCCATGTAATAGCTGAACCTGTTTCTACTTGTGTCCAAGAAATCTTAGAATTTGCACCATCGCAAATACCGCGTTTGGTTACAAAGTTATAAATACCTCCTTTACCTTCTTTATCGCCAGGATACCAGTTTTGTACGGTAGAGTATTTTACTTCTGCATTTTCATGTGCAAAAATTTCAACTACCGCTGCGTGCAATTGATTTTCGTCACGTTGTGGAGCGGTACAACCTTCTAGATAACTAACATAAGAACCTGAATCTGCTACGATTAAAGTACGTTCGAACTGACCAGTACCAGCAGCATTAATACGGAAATACGTAGAAAGCTCCATTGGGCAACGAACACCTTTAGGAATATAACAGAATGAACCATCCGTAAATACAGCCGCATTTAAGGCAGAAAAGAAATTATCTTTTACTGGCACTACAGAGCCTAAGTATTTTTTGATTAATTCAGGGTGTTCTTGAATTGCTTCCGACATCGAGCAGAAAATGATGCCTCTTTTCGCTAAATCGGCTTTAAAAGTAGTAGCTACTGAAACCGAGTCGATTACGGCATCTACTGCAACATTCGATAAACGCTTTTGTTCGTTTAATGAAATACCTAATTTTTCAAATGTAGCACGCAATTCTGGATCAATATCATCTAAAGATTCCAATACTTTAGCTTGCTTTGGAGCCGAATAATATTTAATTGACTGATAGTCAACAGGAGTGTAATGCACGTTAGACCATTTCGGTTCTTCCATTGTTAACCAAGTACGATAAGCACTTAGTCTCAAATTAAGCATCCATTCTGGTTCATTTTTCTTTACTGAAATCAATCTGATTACGTCTTCGCTCAAACCTGCTGGCACTTCGTCTGTTTCGAAGTGACTTTCAAAACCATACTTGTATTCGGAGGAGGTAACCTCCTCTAATATATCAATTTCTTCTTTTGCCATTGCTGTAGGTAGTAATTATCCTACAAAAATAAGCCAAAAAATCGAAGAAAAGTTCGCCTCTTTAGAATTTTTCTAAAAAGGCTTTTATATATTTTTGATTATTTATGCTTAATGGCTATCCTTTATAGCTAAAAGGGACAGAACGGTTGATACTTTCTTCTAAAGAAATAAAGGTTTCTGTTCGTTGTATTCCCTGTACTTTTTGAATTTTATCATGTAATACCTCTCTAAGGTGTACAGTATCTCTACAAACAATTTTTGCAAAAATAGAATAAATACCTGTCGTGTAATTTATACTTACTACCTCTGGTATTTTAATCAATTGCTCGGCTACTTCTGCATATAACGAACTCTTGTCTAAATAAATACCTAGAAAAGCAGCAATGTCCCATCCCAATTTGGTATGGTCAATCACCAATTGTGAACCCTTTACGATACCAGCCTGTTCCATTTTCCCCATCCTTACATGGACGGTTCCACCAGAAACATTGATTTTTTTGCCAATTTCTGTGTAAGGCATGGTGGCGTCTTGCATCAAAAGACCTAAAATTTTTAAATCAGTTTCGTCGATTTCGACATTCTTTTCCATAGCTTAAGTATTTAGACTCAAATAAAATTTAAAATTTCATAAAAAACAATACTTTCAAAAAGAAATTATTAACATATTTTAAATAAATCACTACAATAATTGAATAGAATGTAAATTTTAAGTTTTTTTTATGTAAAATTTGTAAAACATTAAAAAGCTACATAACTTTGCATTGTCAAGTTGAAAGAAACACATGACAACCACACTGTAGGGTGATGAAATTTGGCAGACGTACCCTCCTGTCTCGGGGGTGGTGAACATGAAATAAAGTAAGTGTAATGCCCATCGCAAGATGGACTGGGGTTGACCACCAGACTTTGTACTTTACCTAATCACACCGTGGAGGTTCGAATCCTTCTCCTACAGCCAATTATTTGATATATTTTGAGGATAAATTTTTGTCAAAGCACAATTTTATTGTTACCTTTATTCTCAAATTATCAGATTGACTACAAGATATCAAGTAGTTTTATTTGGTTTTTAGTTTGTTGATGAAGTGTAATTCAAAAAAGCAGTCTTTGTAAGTCTGCTTTTTTTGTTTTCAAGCTATTTCAATAAAAAATCCGTAGCATATCTCAATACTACGGATTTTTTATGTAAGTATTTACACTTAGAGGATATTTTTATTTACTCCAATACTCCTACCTTTAAATAACTAGCCACCGCTTTCTGGTGATATACCTTTTGTGTAGCATTTTGATAGTCACTCGGTACAGCTTTAAAAATATCCATGAATTTTTGAGGGTTTCTATCAGCCCAAGGAAAGCATGAACTTTGGATTTGCACCATTATTTTGTGCCCCTTTTTAAAAGTATGTAATACATCCTGTAACTCTACCTTTACATTCGTTACTTGATTAGGAACAAAAGGCTTTGGTTTCGAAACATTATCACGATATTTCCCTCTAATAATTTCAGAACGCACTAACTGCTGGTAGTTTCCATAGACTACATTTGGTTTTTTCGGATTTTCTGGTGCATCAGTTGGGTACACATCAATTACTTTTACGACCCAGTCGGCATCAGTACCCGTAGTAGATACTTTAAGCATCGCCTCAATTTGTCCAGAAAGTGTAATGTCTTTTTCTAGTACATTGGTAGAAAATGATAGAACGTCTGGTCGAGCATAGGCAAAACGTTGGTCTTCCACCATATAATTAGCAGAAAAACCATCATTTACATTAGCCGAAAAAGGTACGGGATGATTTGGGTCTGAAAGATAAGCCGATGATGATTTTTCTACAGTTGGAGCAGTAAATGATAATTTGCCATTAGGGTGGAAATACAATAGCTTCTCTTGTGTCCCTTTAGCAGGGTATGTATCAAAAGAACGCCATTTGTTAGTACCCGTTTCAAAAAGAGTAGCCTCTGGCAAATCAAGCGGTTTAGAATCATCTATTAAATAGTGATGAAAGAACTTTGCCTCAATATTTTCTTGATAATAAGGCGATACCTTCGAGCCAAAATCAACATCAGCCAACATTTGTCCTGATGAACCAGCCCAGCCACCATGTACCCAAGGACCTACTACAAAAATATTTTTGATGTTTGGGTTTTGCTTTTCAATAGCCTTATAAGTATTAAATGTACCGTATAAATCTTGTTCGTCATACCAGCCACCCACAACCATCACGGCGTGTTTGATACCTTTTAGATGAGGTAGAATATTTCTTTTCTTCCAATGTTCGTCATAATCTGGGTGTTCAAAATTTTCATGGTAATATACATTGCGTCCTTTATAAAAACCATCTTCAGAGTTTTTGGTCGTTTTTACCTCATTCAGATAAAAATCATATCCATCAGGATTGTTCGTTTCAAAATATACAGGTGGGCGAGTGGTAGTAGGCTTAGTTTGTTCTTGAAAGAAATTATAAAAACCAAAATTTGCCGCTATCATAAATGCTCCGTTATGGAAAGCATCATCACGCCAAAGGTCTGCCATTGGGGCTTGTGGTGAAGACGCCTTGAGGGCTGGATGTTCTGAAATAGCACCCGCAGAAGTAAAAAAGCCCGGATAAGAAATACCCCATTGTCCTACTTTGCCATTATTATTATTAATATTTTTGATAAGCCATTCGATTGTATCATACGTGTCTGACGACTCGTCGATGTCTGTTTTACCTTTCTTTATATCAACTTGTGGGGTCATTTCTACGAATTTGCCTTCCGAAGCCCAACGTCCTCTTACATCTTGATAAACAACGATGTAATTACTTCTTAACATGAATGGATTTGGACCAATTCTTTTTTTGTATTTATCAGCACCGTAAGGGGAACAAGTATAGGGAGTTCTCTGCATCAAAATTGGATACTTTTTACTTTGGTCTTTTGGGGCATATACTTGGGTAAAAAGCTTGATTCCATCACGCATTTGAACCATAAATTCTGTTTTCTGATAATTTTCACGAATGTAGGCACTGTCTTGAGCGATGGTAAATGGATATGGAGAATCTGATTTTTGAGCGTAGCTAAAAACAGGAATTAGCAATAGCCACAAGATAAGTTTTTTCATTATTAGACTTGTTGAGTAAGAAATATGAATGATTTATTGACAATTTACAGAAAAGCCGTCAAAAGCTAAACTGGATTCCGTAATTTTGCAGTCCGTTAACAATTTACCTAAATCAAAAACAATCAGTATTAATAATTTTTAGGAAAAGTTAGCATTGTGGACTATAAATAACTGACAAGTGACTCAAAATTTAAGAATTGCCGTTCAGAAATCTGGACGCTTAAGTGAGGATTCCCTCAATCTTTTCAAAGAATGCGGAATCAAGTTTGATAATGGAGCAGGAAAGTTAAAAGCAACTTCTTCAAACTTCCCAGCAGAATTTTTGTTTCTTCGTGACGACGATATTCCCGGCTATGTGGAAGACGGCGTAGCTGATATAGGTATTGTCGGACAAAACGTTCATGTAGAGAGCAATAAAAATGTATCGGAAGTAAAACTATTAGGTTTTTCTAAATGCCGTTTATCAATTGCTATTCCGCGTGGTGATGAATATCAAGGCATTGAGGATTTAGAAGGGAAAGACATTGCAACGTCGTATCCAATCATTTTAGGAAGTTATCTCAAAGAACATGGTGTTACGTCACATATACATGAAATTTCAGGGTCTGTAGAAATTGCTCCTAGCATTGGTTTAGCACATGCAGTTTGTGATATTGTTTCATCTGGAGGTACATTGTTGAGCAATGGATTGAAAGAAGTAGAAGTAATATTCCGCTCAGAAGCCATCATGATTGGTTGCCCGACACTTTCAGCAGAAAAACAAGACATCCTTAATCAGATATTATTTAGAATTGACGCTGTTCAAAGAGCAAAGAATAATAAGTATGTTGTGTTGAACACTAAAAATGAGAATATCGAAGCCATCAGTAAATTATTACCTGGTATGCAGTCGCCATCTATTATTCCATTGGCACAAGCAGGTTGGTCGGCGATGAGTTCAGTAATTAACGAAAATGACTTTTGGCAAAATATCGAAAAACTCCGTGAAGCAGGTGCTGAAGGTATTTTAGTGATGCCGATTGAAAAAATGATTTATTAGTTTCCATGAAAATTATAAAATATCCCAAAGAGTCTGATTATCAAGCCTTACTTACGCGTCCAACACAGGATATTGCTGTGATTGAGCAGCGAGTAGCTCCCATTTTGTATAGAGTAAAAACCGAAGGTGACATTGCCCTTCGTGATTTTGCTTTGACTTTCGATAAAGTAAACCTAGCATCCATAGAAATGCCTTCAGAAGAAATTGAAAAGGCTGCTGATTTACTTTCCGACGATTTAAAGCAAGCCATCCATCAGGCTTATCGTAATATTCATAAATTTCATGAGGCACAAAAAACAGTTCCTGAAAAGATTGAAACGATGGAGGGCGTTACTTGTTGGCGAAAAACAGTAGGCATTGATAAAGTTGGGGTATATATTCCTGGAGGTACAGCTCCGTTGTTTTCAACGGTATTGATGTTGGGTATTCCTGCACAAATTGCAGGATGTAGAGAGGTCGTATTATGTACACCATCCAACCACCCAGCTATTTTGTATGCTGCCTCGCTTTGTGGCATTACTAAAATTTATCGAATAGGAGGGGCGCAAGCCATTGCTGCCATGGCCTACGGAACAGAGTCAGTCCCCAAAGTGTATAAAATATTTGGTCCGGGTAATCAATATGTTACTGCTGCCAAAATGTTGGTAAACAAAGAAGGTATTGCTATTGACATGCCTGCTGGGCCATCAGAAGTAGCGGTATATGCAGATGATACTGCCAATCCAGCTTTTGTAGCGGCTGATTTACTATCACAAGCAGAACATGGGATAGATTCACAGGTATTGTTGGTTTCAACGTCTGAAAACATCATTAACGAAGTAAATAATGAGCTAACAAAACAGTTAGCAGTATTACCAAGAGCAGAATTTGCTTCGAAGGCCCTAGAAAACAGTCGGGCTATTTTGGTAGAAAACCAAGAGATTGCCCTTTCCTTGTTGAATGAATATGCTGCCGAACACTTAATTTTATCGGTAGCCAATGCCGAAGAAGTATCAGAGAGTATCTATCAAGCAGGGTCTATTTTCTTAGGAAACTATACCCCTGAATCTGCTGGAGACTATGCTTCTGGCACAAACCATACCTTGCCGACCAACGGTTATGCAAAAGCGTATTCAGGCGTAAGTCTGGATAGCTTCGTGAAGAAAATCACGGTACAGCATATTACTCAGGCAGGCATTAAAAACCTCGGAAAGACAATTATTGAAATGGCTGAGGCAGAATCCTTGAATGCTCATGCCAATGCGGTAAAAATTAGAATGTAAATTATTTAAACTATGACATTTAACTTACAAAGTATCGTTCGTAAACATATTCTTAGTCTTGCTCCTTACTCTTCTGCTCGTGATGAATATACAGGGAAAGAAGGGATTTTTTTAGATGCCAACGAAAACCCAATCGGTTCGGCTACGCCCGAAAATTGGAACAGATACCCAGACCCTTATCAGTCTGCTATTAAAGAAAAATTAGCGCCTATCAAAGGCTGTCGTCCTTCGCAAATATTCCTTGGCAATGGTTCTGATGAACCGATTGATTTGATTATTAGACTGACTTGCGAGCCAAAAGAAGATAACATCATCATACTGCCACCAACCTATGGAATGTATGAAGTGAGTGCTTCTGTGAACAATGTACAGATTCAAAAGATTGATTTGACAGAAGATTATCAATTGGATGTTGATGCTATTATTGAAGCTATTAATCCGAAGACGAAATTAATTTTCATTTGTTCACCGAATAACCCGACGGGTAATATCATCAATCGTGAAGCTATTTTAACGATTATTGATAATTTCGAGCACGGCTTAGTAATCATAGACGAGGCTTATAATGATTTTGCGGATGAACCTTCGTTTATTCCTGAATTGGATAACTTTCCGAATGTAATGGTACTCCAAACTTTCTCAAAAGCATGGGGGCTGGCATCGTTGCGTTTAGGGATGGCTTTTGCAAATGAAGAGCTAATTAAACTTTTGAACAAGATAAAATACCCTTACAATATTAACGGACTTACACAAAAATTATTAATAGAGAATATTGCTAATACTGATTTTGTAACAAATTCCGTTAATACGCTGAATCATAACCGTAAGCTATTAGCTGATTCATTAGCTGAGTTACCCATTGTCGAAAAGATTTTTCCATCTGATGCCAATTTCTTATTAGTGAAATTCCAAGATGCAAAGGCTGTTTTTGATTACTTAATTGAACAAAAGACGATTGTCCGCGACCGTTCAAAAGTGAAATTATGTGATAACTCTTTAAGAATTTCAGTAGGAACCACCGATGAGAACGCTCATTTGATGGGTCTTTTAAAAGCTTATAAATCATAAACTTATTTCTTATGAAAAAACATGCTTTAGCCTTTTTATTGATTTTAGTAAGTTTCACGGGCTTCTCACAATACAAAACGTGGGCAATAGGTGGAAAGCTAGGAGACCCCTCAGGTTTAACAGTGCGTCATTATTTAAATAATGATAGAAATGCAATAGAGTTGAACGCAGGTGTGTATGGTGCACTTTGGGGACTAAGAAGCCCGTACAGAGATGGTGCTTTTGATGGAGCAGGTGTATCATTCAGTGGGCTTTATCTTTGGCATCAGGACTTGGGTAATACTGGTCTCAAAAGTTATTACGGTTTTGGTGGACAAATCACATCACGCTCGTATACCTTGGCTAATAAGCAAGTACCTAATACAGGCATTGGAGGCGTTGGAGAAGCAGGCATAGAGTATGGGATTCCAGACTCTCCTTTAACAATGTTTGGTGAATTAGGACTTTATATAGAACTCGTTCCTGCTTTCTTTTACACACATCCACAAGGAGGTTTTGGCATAAGGTACAATTTCTAATAAAGTTGCTTATCCCTTTGTATACTAAATTCTTATTGGATACTTTTGCAAAGTATTCTTTTGGGGGGTTAGCTCAGTTGGCTAGAGCGCTACGCTGGCAGCGTAGAGGTCATGGGTTCGAATCCCATACTCTCCACCATCAAATATACAATACTGTTTATTTTGACTAACACTCCTACCTGAAGCCTGTCGTGTGGACAGGCTTTTTCTATTTCTTCTAATCAATATCTTACTAACCAATTCTTTGCGTAAAAGGTGGCAGCCGAGATGGCATCACAAAATTTGAGGTGGCAGTACAAATTTTTGAACATTTTTCAAAAATACACCTCTTTTGTTGATAACGCCCTCCCCTGAAACTCCTATGTATAAACTTTGAAGGTTCAAACAATCTTTAATTTTTTTACTCGTAATGAAAAAAAACAATCAAGAAACAGAATGGAAATTCTATTTTGGAAACACAAATGTTCAAACCCTCAATTTGCGAAAATCTACCTTAGAATTACAGTCGATGGAAAAAGAGCAGAACTCGGTTCAACTAATATCGAAATAAATATTGATGACTGGGACGCTACCAACAAACAAGTTAAACGCACCGACCCACACTACACTTTCAAAAATGAGCAATTATCAAGCATGAAAACAGATTTAATGGCTATTTACAATGATTTTCTAAGAAAAAAGAAGCCATTTACTGTACAACAAATTAAGTTCTGCTATGAAAATCAGGACGAGCCAACTTTTATTCAAGGTTTTGATAAATGGTTACTTGAAGTACAGAACGATCCGAAAAGGACACATGGAACTTATGTGACCTATAAAAATGTAAGAGAAAAAGTGTTGGGGTATCTTATTAAGAAGAATAAGCATTTAATGTATTTTCAGGACTTTGAACTTTCAGATTTGTTAAACTATAGAATGTATTTGGAATCAGAAGCTGGATTTGCTGATTCTACCATTCGCAAACATACAAAAACTATTATGCAAGTTACTCGGTGGGGGAGGTTACATAAACTTGTACCCGAGGATAATTTATTTGGCTATCGTGTTCCAATGGAAAAAGAAAAGCCTTTGATAAACTTAAATCAAGAACAATTTGAGAAATTAGTAAATCATAAATTTAAAAATAAATCAGTCCAAGAAGTTGCCGACGTTTTTATTGTTTACTGCAGAACTGGTTTTCATTATCAAGATTTAAAAAATATCAAAGAAGAATACCAGAAAGCAATCGTTAAAGGAATTGATGGCAAAGAATGGATTTATTGGGAAAGAATCAAGACTCAAATTTTTGCCAAAGTACCCTTTTTTAAAGAAGTAGATGACATTATTACTAAATATGGTGGATGGGAAAACCTCCCGATTAAGTCAAATCAAAAGATGAATGCCTGGTTAAAAGTAATGGCTGCAGAACTGGATTTTCCAGAAAAACTATCGGTTAAATCAGGCAGGAAAACACTTTCAGATTGGCTATTGAATGAAAGAGGGTGGCAAAAAGAATCTGTAAGAGTATTACTAGGCCTTAAAACAGATAAGTCATTAGATGCGTATGCAAAAACGGATGAACGAAGGGTGGCTTCCCTTGAAAATTATTTTTCGATATTGATTTATAATAGAATCCACTCATGTTTTGGGTGGATTTTTCATGTTTATTGAGGTGATTTATTTGAAAAATACAATTTTATTCATATT